>CAYZUV010000009.1:0-23270 GCA_964481245.1 uncultured Pseudomonadales bacterium | reverse complement strand
TCGCGCCGAACCCGGAATACCTCTATATGAGCGACCGGCATCGGGAAGCGCTCGCACACCTTATGTACGGCATACAAGGCGACGGTGCATTCATTCTCCTTTCAGGAGAAGTAGGGACGGGTAAAACCACGGTCTGTCGGTGCTTGTTAGAGCAAATCCCCACGCAAGTAGACACCGCCTTTATTTTAAATCCCAAGCTCACGGCAGAAGAATTGCTTGCCGCTGCTTGCGATGACTTATCGATTGCCTACCCAGAACATGCGTCCATTAAAACCCTTACGGATGCCATGAACGCCTATTTGCTCGAGGCCCATGCCAGGGACCGCCGCACCGTTCTCATCATCGACGAGGCGCAAAATTTATCGATCGAGGTCCTTGAGCAGTTACGACTGTTAACCAATTTAGAGACACATCAGCGAAAACTGCTCCAAATCATACTTCTGGGTCAGCCGGAATTGCTCGACGTGCTCGCTAAACCGGAACTCAGGCAATTGTCTCAGCGGATTACAGCTCGATTTCATCTCGATGCACTGACCCGAGAGGAGATTACTGCCTACATCCGACATCGACTCAGCGTTGCAGGCGCAAAGGGTAATTTCTTCTCAAAGCGGGCCATTGACCAAATTTTTCGAATCAGCGATGGCATTCCTCGGATAATCAATCTTGTTTGCGATCGCTCCCTTCTCGGCGCTTATTCCGAAGGGGAGATGCAAGTCACTCCAAAAATTGTCAGCAAAGCAGCTAAAGAAATTCTTGGCCCAGAAAAACGTTCTTCGATGGATTGGCAGCGAATCGCCATCGCCGCCATTGTTTGCTTGACCCTCGTCACGGGATATTTGCTTTTCGACGTGGCCACGGATCCATCGTCAGAACCCAGAGTGACGCAGACTGAGCAGAGTGCCGATTCCCCGGTCGCCGATCAACGTGAGGCAACACCGCCAGAGCAATATAGCCCGCGCAATCCCTCTGAAATGATGACGCTTCCTCAGGCCAGCGCCTCAGATCAATCGCTCGGCAAACCTCAGCTTTATCCAATGCCTGATCCAATCGACCTCTCGACATCGGCGGCAACTGCAGCGCCCCCTACGCGCCCATATCAAAATGGGTCAATATCCGCATCCCAACCAGCAACCAACGCCGCCTATACCCCACTGACCAGCCTCATGGGCCACGCTAATTTCCAAGCGGCGCTCAACGATCTTCTTGGGCTGTGGGACGTTGATTTCACGGATCCAGACACTGCGACCTGCGATTTAGCAGAAACCATCGGTCTCTTCTGTTACGAGAGCGTTGCAGGATTGAATGAAATGAACGACTTCAATCGCCCCGTCATTGTCAACCTGAACGGCCGGTGGTTCACGCTTACGCAACTCTCCCGGCAATCGGCGTACGTGTTATCTGCTGACAAAACCCACGAGGTTGAAATCAGCGAATTGCTGGATGCCTGGAACGGCAACTTCACCCTGCTCTGGCGAGCACCGCCAGGCTACCAAGTGCCACTCACCGTGGGCGATCGCGGGCCCGCTGTTGATTGGCTCGTGAACCGGCTGGCGATCATCAACAATGTCAACCCACCATTGAGTCCCGGGTATGTATTTGATGGCGCGTTAGAGTCTCGAGTTCGACAGTTTCAATTGTCTAGCGGACTGACGCCCGACGGTATTGCTGGGGTCAAAACCTGGATCAAGATCAACGATCGTGACGGCGTGCCTACGCCGCGTTTGGATGACGAGGCATCGTAATGTCCTACATCCTCGACGCCCTCAACAAATCTGAACAAGAAAAAACGGATACCAAGACACCCGGTCTTAACACCGTCCACCAACGCATCGAAAGCAGCGACGCGCGAAGCCCCCGGCGCTGGTTGTACTTCTTTGCCATCGCACTCACTCTCAATCTTATGGCGCTCGGTTTGTGGTTCGCGTTCACGAGCTCGTCGCACGAGGTAGAAAGCTTGAATCAACCGCCCCCTCGGACAGCATTGCCTGTGGTTTCTCAAGTCTCGCGGTCGGAAACGGCACCCTCTTCAATGAACGAGCCAAGATCAGCTGCACCCCAAACCGCCGCCACTTCGCTGCCTCAAGCCAACCGAGGTGCCGTGGCAGCACAGCCCCGCCAGACCACTTCAACGGCGATCCAAACTTTTGATGTTCAGGCACGCCTGGCTAACATCCGCTTTTCTTCGCACATTTACGCTCAGGATCAGGCCCTTCGAATGGTCGTCATTGACGGTCAGCGTATGAAGGAAGGCGATCAACTCTCTGGCGGCATTCGCCTTTTGAATATCACCGAGGCAGGCGTTGTGTTTTCTTATCAAGGGAATCGCTTTCCGATCGATGTGCTCAGTCAGTGGGATAACTAACGCTCGACCACAGCAAAATTCCAGTGCGGGAACGAGTTCTGGGCGATCGCGGGCAGTCCTTTAGAGTTAATTTAATAGACAGGAACCACGCCGCCTTTATCTCCGCTATTCAGAGACAATGAACGCAACGCCCAAAGGACCGTTCGGGGGACCCAAATACCGCGACAGCAGTTCTGGGGCGATTACGCATCACGCGTTGTTGTTAAAGCCAACACACTCGGCACGCATTGCGCAGCGGTAGTTAAGCCACCATCGGCTTTCAACTCGATGATCAGCCTCGAAGTCATCTCTCTCCAGCCGCGGTGAGCGAGGCACATCTAAAATGGTCAGGGCGTGGGCAAGGTGCTCAGCGCCTGAATCTGGCGCTTCATTTCTAACACTTCCGTGTTGTGCCTGGCTCGGTATTCTAAGTTAGATCGAATATCTTCTTTCGCATCGCTCAACTGCTGCGACACGGTGTCTAACTTTCGCCGACTCTTCTCAAACGCATCCACCTGATCTTGTAATTGCTGGCGCAGCAGCGCGATTTGGGTGGCTTGATCATCGTTTTCAACGGCAAGCGTCTTCTTTAATTCGATCATTTCTTTATTAAGTGCTTCGAATCGATCGCCCAAACCGCCAACCGTGTTCGCAATTGGGTCTAGTTGCGCATTCAATTCAGTCACCGTCGTTTCAATAGACTTCTCAAGCGCCTCAATCTTCGGTCGGTTTTGTCGATAGGCCACCGCCCAAAGCTTATCGATCTCAGTAACATTTGTTTCTTGTTGGTCCTGCATTTTTTTCAGCGTCAGCGACACATCCGTCCCCGTTGCTGAAAGTCGCTCTTCGAGTTCCTGAATACTTTGTTGGCTCTTGCCAAGCAGACCATTGGCCTCATCCAATTTAATCTGCACCTGAAATAGCATATAGCCGCCAATGCCCATAAAAATAAGCATTAGAAATATGATGAAGACGAGGATTCCATTGAAGTTACTTTGCTTAGGTGCCTCCGCTCGACCGCTTCTTCGATAGGTGGATCGATCCTCACGGTCGGGCCGAATGGAAGGTAACTCGTCAAGCTTAGACGCTTCCCCACTCTCACCTAGCTCGGGGCTATCCTGGACTTGATCAGTTGTCTGATCTTCGCGTTGATCATCGCTCATGACAGTTATAGCTTAAATAATTGGCGTTTTTTTGGGCCCTAAAACAAATCGGGGCCGATTTGGCCCCGAATTGTAACGTGTTTTATGTCCGGCTTCAGCAGACGCGGCCACATTCGCGCAACCGCGGCTTTAGCCTCTACGAACCAAGGCGTTCATATCCCTCGGCACGCAAATGCGAGCGGCGTTAAAGGAACTTCATCAATCCCCAGAGAACCAATGTCAGGCCCAGCCCACAATGGATCACACCTTTCACCGAAGTCATCGGCCCCTGCGATCCTCGAATCGCATTGATCTCAAGTAATAAAATGACCGCAAACACGGCGATCAAGCTGACGGTCGTCGCACCCTCAAGCAAGGGCACCGTTCTCGCATGGGCTGAAGAACCCATGAAGAACAACATTGGGATCGAAAACAGGGTGTTGGTCCTGGAGGCCAATGCTGCCTTTGGCGCTGCAGCCGCCGCTTCTGCAAGCGCTTCACCACCTGCGGCTACCGCCTCAGCGGATGCGATCACAATTTTTTGATTGGGCCAAATAATGAACCAAACATTAAAAGCCATCAGCGTGCCTAGCGTCGCGCCGACCACAATGTCGAAGCTTAGCGCCGCACTGATCTGATGAAGAAGAATTAAGCCAGTCAGAAAGGTAAATGCCGCACCCCAACGAAACCACCATAACGCGCGGGGAACCAGTTTCTGTATCGCCCCAGCACGGTGATCGGCTTCAGCTTCCTTGAAGTATTCGGTTTGCACAAAATTGAAATAATAGAGCAAGCCAATCCACACGATCCCGAAGAGAAAGTGCCCCCATCTAGCCAGATAATCTAATTGTTCCATCCGTTGTCCTCACCTTTGCCAAGATCTAGAGTGTTCGTGGGTCTTCATTGGATCGATCCTCAGGATCGATTTCTGCGGCACCGGAAATATGGTATCTCAATCAGACCAGCGAATACAGCAAACGGTTCTTCAGCCGCCGCTCAGGGCACGAATTTCGATCAGTTTCCCTTGTGGGTCATATTCAATCTCAAATCGACCATACACGCCCTCGGGCTTGACGAACTGCCTGAGCAGTCTGGCTGGAAACTGAAGTCGCAACCCTTTATCCGAAAGAACCACCACGCTCTGCGCCTCACCTCGGTAGTAGCGCTGTAACTCAGCCGGCGAAACACCTAATGAAAATCGCTCAATCATGGCAGCATCTTTCGTTCGAGCTTTGATTGAATCGTATTTGACACCCTATGTTCAATAACGCATTCGAGATCCTCAAAAAAAAACCCCGCAATGGCGGGGCTTTTTTCCAGCGATTGAGGCGTCAGCTACATCATGCCGCCCATGCCGCCCATACCGCCCATATCAGGCATTGCAGGCGCAGGCTTGTCTTCAACCACTTCCGTCACCATACACTCGGTCGTAATCATCAACCCAGCAACTGAAGCAGCGGCTTGAAGTGCAGTTCGAGTCACTTTGGCTGGATCGGGGATACCGAAGTCGATCATGTTGCCGTACTCGCCGGTTGCCGCGTTGAAGCCCTCATTACCACTCAATTGCTTCACTTTATCGACCACGACTGACCCTTCCGCCCCAGCATTTTCAGCGATCTGACGGATAGGCGCTTCCATGGCTCGTCGGCAGATGTTGATCCCGACGTTTTGATCTTCATTCTCACCTTCAAGGCCGTCAATCGAAGTCAAAGCACGAATCAAGGCCACACCACCGCCTGCAACGATCCCTTCTTCTACGGCAGCACGAGTTGAATGTAAGGCGTCTTCGACGCGAGCCTTCTTCTCTTTCATTTCAACTTCAGAGCCGGCGCCCACTTTGATCACGGCAACACCGCCGGCGAGCTTCGCAACTCGCTCTTGGAGCTTCTCACGATCATAGTCAGAAGACGTTTCTTCTATCTGAGTTCGGATTTGCTTAACCCGCGACTCGATATCGCCTGAATCACCAGCACCGTCAACAATGGTGGTGTTTTCTTTGGTCACCGTGATGCGCTTAGCTTGACCAAGGTCTTCCAGCGTCGCACCTTCGAGTGACAATCCAACCTCTTCCGAGATCACGGTGCCGCCCGTTAGGATCGCGATGTCCTGGAGCATTTCTTTGCGACGGTCACCGAATCCAGGTGCTTTAGCGGATGCAACTTTGACAATGCCGCGCATGTTATTAACAACCAACGTTGCCAGCGCTTCCCCTTCGACATCCTCAGCGATAATCATCAGAGGACGGCCCGCCTTAGCGACCGCTTCCAGGATTGGGAGCATGTCTCGAATGTTTGAGATTTTCTTGTCAAACAACAAGATGTAGGGCTCATCAAGCTCTGCACTCATGTTGTCTTGGTTGTTGATGAAGTAAGGAGACAGATAACCTCGATCGAACTGCATCCCTTCAACCACGTCCAGTTCGTTCTCAAGGCCGGAACCTTCTTCAACCGTGATCACACCTTCTTTACCGACCTTCTCCATCGCCTCAGCAAGAATGTCGCCGATTTGGGTGTCACTATTCGCGCTCACGCTACCCACTTGCGCGATCGCCTTTGAATCGGAACAAGGCACCGCCAAGGCCTTAACCGCCTCAACGGCCTGGGCAACGGCTTTATCGATGCCTCGCTTCAGATCCATGGGATTCATGCCCGCGGCCACAGCCTTCAAGCCTTCATTCAAAATCGCTTGAGCAAGTACGGTTGCAGTCGTGGTTCCATCACCCGCCACGTCAGACGTCTGGGAAGCCACTTCCTTGACCATCTGAGCACCCATATTTTCGAACTTGTCTTTCAGCTCGATTTCCTTGGCGACGGATACACCGTCTTTGGTCACAGTTGGTGCACCAAACGACTTGTCTAGGACCACATTTCGTCCCTTTGGACCCAGTGTCACTTTTACGGCGTCGGCGAGTGTATTCACACCTTTCAGCATTCGCTGTCTGGCTGAATCCCCAAATTTCACATCTTTAGCTGTCATAACTCTTTAATCCTTATTTGATTAGCTTAGGTCTTAGCGATTTCGCGACGACTCGGATTCGTTATTCAATAACGCCGAAGACTTCGCTTTCACTCATGACCAACAGTTCTTCGCCGTCAATCTTGACCGTGCTTCCGGCATACTGGCCAAACAAGACTTTGTCACCAGCTTTGAGGTCCACCGTCTGGACCGTACCGTTGTCCAGTTTTTTTCCTGGCCCAACCGCTAGCACTTCGCCCTGAGATGGTTTTTCTGCTGCGGAACCAGGAAGAACGATGCCTCCAGCGGACTTGGTTTCCTCTTCGAGGCGTCTAACAACGACTCGATCGTGTAAAGGACGAATATTCATTCTTATCTCCCGATTAAGACTTCGCCGACGGGGTGTCGACGTTCACTCCAACCAGATTGAGGGCTCAAATGGCCTCTAAATCTTGGCACTCTCCCTAAAGGAGTGCTAATAATAGGGTCACTTTTAGCAGAGTCAAGGGTCGACTGCTAAAAAAAGTTCCATCAGCGGGATTGGCGATCTGCCTAGCACCAGTCACCCCTTGGGCATCACTATGTCATTGAAAAATCAGCAAATAGAGATGATCGTACAAGTGATTTCGAAAATCCCGAGCGGCTCTGTGGCGACCTACGGCCAAGTCGCAGAGATGGCCAACCTCAATGGGCGGGCGCGCTGGGTTGGACGGATACTCAGTCAGCTCCCGGGCGGGACTAAGCTGCCTTGGCATCGAGTGATCAGCAGTTCAGGCCGAATCACCAACCCAAACATCGAAGAGCAGCGAGATCGATTACGAAACGAAGGCGTCACAGTCCGAGAGGATCGCGTTTCGTTGAGAAGGTTTCGGTGGAACCCTGCCCATTTGACTGACGGATCGCCCAGATCGTCAGGAGGATAGCGGGAATACCAAGCAGGGCTGACAACACGAAGAACTGGAAATACCCCAAGGCGCTCACCGCAACACCCGAAAAACCGCTGATGAACTTCCCTGGTAACGTCATCAGAGAGCTAAAGAGCGCATATTGCGTCGCGGTAAATTCTCTTTGGGTTAATCCCGACAAATAGGCTACGAAACTGGTCGCGGCCACACCGCCACTCAAATTGTCCAAGCTGATGACCCAAGCCAAAAGGCTCAGACTCGGGTCTAATTGCGCGAGTAACGCAAAGAGCAGGTTGGTCAGCGCAACCAGCAACGCTCCGAGCAGCATGGTCTTTAGCACACCGAACCGCATCACCAAAACACCACCCAGGAAGGCCCCAAAAATGGACATCCCGAACCCTAGACCTTTGGCGATACCTGCAATCTCGGACTTGGTATACCCCTTATCCAAATAAAAAGGGTTCGCCATCACCCCCATCACGATATCGCTTAAACGATAGAGGGCGACCAACGCGAGGATCGCCCAAGCCACTCGGCCATAGGCTTGAAAAAAAGAGGTAACCGGCGCAATAAAGAGTCTCGATACCGTCTCTGCGAAGCGCATGCGCTGACTTGTTGCAACCGCTTCCGGTGTGCTCAAGCTTTGATCGAAGTCAGCTTCATTTCTTGTCGGCTCCTTGACAAGGCAAGTGGTGAGCAGTCCAATCGCCATGAGCAGGCCGCAACTAAGATAGGCCAGTGACCATGACCCCACATCCGCGATCAATAGCGCGCCGGCACCGGAAACCAGCAACGCCGCGCGATAACCGAGGATATACATCGCCGACATCGCTGCTTGATTGCTCTGTTCCGCAGACTCGATACGATAAGCGTCAATGACGATGTCTTGCGTTGCAGAACAAAAGGCCGTCAGGCAAGCAAGCACCGCAATCCAAAGCGTGTCGGTGGGTTCGGTCTGGGACAATAAAATGAGGCTGACGCCCACCGCAATTTGTGAAAGTGCCATCCAGGATCGGCGATGCCCAAGGACACGCGAAAGCAGGGGCACCCTGAATCGATCGACCCAAGGTGCCCAAACGAATTTCAAGGAATAAAAAAGGCCCACCCATGCAAAAAAGCCAATCGTAGATAGATCCACCGCGGAATCGCGAAGCCAAGCGGTTAGGGTTGAAAAAACCAGTAGATAAGGCAGACCAGAAGAAAACCCTAAGAAGACTAAGCTCGCAACATTCGGACGTAAGTAGACTTGGGCGGCATCCAACCAAGCCACTGGGTATTGGTGAGTTCGATCGATCATGCTCGCATTTAACCACGAAACAATCTGAGTCGAGTCCTCAGATCAATTGCTCGCTCTAAGGAACTAATTCAACTTTAGACTAAGCTTAAGAGCGGCAATTCGCGTACACTCTTGCGAACCGAATGAGCGCATTTTATGGGTAAGAGACTCACCAAGATTTACACCAAAACCGGTGATGCTGGGGACACGGGCTTGGGGGACGGCTCTCGGATTTCTAAAACACACGCGCGAGTCTGCGCAATGGGCGACATCGATGAGCTCAATGCCCAGATCGGGCTGCTCACCGCTCATCTCTCACAGACATCGATTGCCCGTCTGACGGAAATCGCACCCTTTATCGAACGTTTGCAGCATCGGATCTTCGATCTCGGCGGCGAGGTCTCGATCCCAGGATTTCAACTGATCCACGACCGACACGTCACCTTGATTGAAGTTGAGTTGGATCGAATGAATGAAGGACTGGCACCCTTAGAGAACTTCATTATCCCAGGCGGATCGATCCTGATCGCCCAGTGCCATGTGGCTCGCAGCGTCTGTCGACGGGCTGAGCGAAGCCTTGTCAGCCTCCAAGAAATCGAAACCGTGAATGCCTCTGGCATTCGCTTTCTCAACCGTTTGTCGGATTACTTCTTTGTACTTGCTCGATTCTGCGCCCTTCAAACGGGCCAACCCGAGTGCCTATGGCAAAAGGATGACGCGCCCGCAGCGCCTTAATGCTCCTGGAATCACACCGCTAGCACAGTCGAATATCGAACGCTGAGCGCGAACTGGGGCATTTAGAATAAATCCCAAACGACAACATCCCTTGGCGTGCGGCTTACCTTCAAAAGATTCTTGATTCACCAACAAGCCTGCACGCCGTCTACAACATGACCGTGCAAACGCTTCAGCTGGACGCGGTTCACTAAAGGTCGTTCGTCTCTCCTCTAGAATTTTTCTAAAGCGAGAGGTAACGCAGATCGGACAAGTGCTTCGCCACGGTGGCTAAAAACCGCGCAGCTTCTGCCCCGTCAATGGCTCGATGATCGTAACTGAGAGAGAGCGGCACAATGAGTCGTCGCTCTAAGGCATCGCCTACGTAGCGTGGCAGCCACTGCGCCTTGGCGACGCCCAATATCGCAACTTCCGGCGGGTTGATAATCGGCGTGAATCCCGTACCGCCAATCCCTCCCAAACTCGAAATCGTGAAGGTTGCGCCTTGGAGATCCTGAGGTGACAGCTTTTTTGTTCTCGCCTTTTCTGCGAGCGAACTGGCCGCTTCGGCTAACTGAATAATGCCCAAAGCATCTGCACCCTTCACATTGGGCACGACTAATCCTGAGTCTGTTTCAACCGCGATGCCGATATTAAAGAACTCTTTAAGCACCCAATGCTCGAGGCCAGGATCAATAGACGCGTTAAAGCGGGGGTAGATCTTAAGCGTCAACGTCACCGCCTTAACAAAGAAGGCCAGTGGCGTGATTTTTGTTGCGCCCTCTCCCCGATGATTCAGCTCGCCACGAAAGCGCTCCATCTCCGTGATATCTGCCTCATCGAAGTGCGTTACGTGAGGAATCGTGACCCAACTTTGATGCAAATTCCTTGCACTTACTTTTCGAATTTTTGACAACGGCTCGATCGATGTTTCGCCATAGCGCGAAAAGTCCGGCAATGGCTGGCTCATGAGAAGCGAGGAATCGACTGCCGATCCTGACGCTGGCTCAGACAAACGAACCCGAACATAGCTTTGCAAGTCTTCTTTCAGCACACGGCCATGCGGCCCAGAACCTAGGACCAATGAAAGGTCGACGCCCAACTCACGTGCAAGTTTCCTGACCGCAGGACCTGCATGGGCTTTTGGCGCATTAGTTTGGGCAGCGGGTGATGGGCGAGTGACGATCCCAGCCTCTTTCCCCTTCGGTGCCGCAGGCTCGAGAGGCATATGCTCTGAGGCGGACGTCGAACTGCTCACTTCGATCTTATCTGCTCGATTTCGACTTGGGCTTTCCTCTCCCTCAGCCGATGACGAGCCATCACCCTCCGCGCCAGATTGCACGATGTCTAACACCAGCAAAGCGTCTGCCGAGCGCACTTCCGCTCCCACAGTGACCAAAATGGTTTTGATCTCGCCGGATACCTCAGCCGTGATTTCGAGGCTCGCCTTCTCCGACTCAAGCACGATCAGCACTTGATCCTTGATCACGGCATCACCCACTTGGCAGATCAGATCCGTCACCTCCGCTTTTTCAATCTCGCCCAAATCTGGTACGCGGAGCAAAAAGGTACTCCCACCTTCACCGGACGAATCATTGGATACTTGAGGCGTTGTAAGGGACTCACTGGCCGAAGAATCGGAAGGGATCGACGCCAGAGACTCTGAACCGGTTTCATCTAAGCCGCTGGCGTTGGGCTCACTCGAAGACTCCGCTTCCGAAGACCTATTCTTGATCTGTTGTGTGGATCCATCTAAGTCAGAGGATTCTTGGTCGGGTCGATCTTGCGCGCTCAGTTCGAGCATCAAGGTGCCCGCTCCGACGCGGTCACCCACGCTGACATGGATCTGGCCCACGACACCTGCATCTGGTGCTGGAATTTCTACGCTGGCTTTGTCCGACTCAAGAACAATAAGCGATTGATCCCTTGTTACCGCCTCACCCTGCGTCACGAGGATCTCGACGACTTCTACGTCCTCGACATCTCCCATATCGGGCACTTCGACCTTCCAATGCGCCATCAGCTCACCATCGGATCTGATTTATTCGCATCAATTCCCCAACGCTCTGCTGCTAAACCGAGCGTCTTCGCATCGATAACCTGCATTTCATGGAGCGCGTTTAACGCGGCATGCGCGATGTGATAACGGTCGACTTCGAAAAAGTGCCGCAATCGCGCACGGGTATCGCTTCGCCCAAACCCATCCGTTCCAAGCACCACATAGGACGAATCGATTTGGCTGCGAATTTGATCCGCATAAAGTCTGACGTAATCTGTGGCGGCGATCACCGGCCCTGACTTTGAATTCAGGCACTGTTCAACATGCGACTGTCGGGGCGCTTCGCTTGGATTCAAACGATTCCAGCGATGAATCGCATCTCCATCGCGTTTAAGTTCATTAAAGCTGGTGACGCTCCAAATGTCCGCTGATACACCACACGCTTCCTCTAAAAGATCAGCAGCAGCCAAGACCTCTCTCAAAATAGCACCAGACCCTAGAAGCTGGACGCGCTTTTTTGAGCGCTTTGCGGACGCCGCTTTCAGCAAGTACATGCCTTTGCATATGTCGGCCTCAACATTAGGTGGCATTTCGGGGTGGACATAATTCTCATTGGTCAAGGTGATGTAAAAGAACTTGGCTTCTTTATCGACAAACATCCTCTTGAGACCGTGTTGCAGGATAACGGCGAGCTCGTAGGCATAGGTCGGGTCATAGGTCACGCAATTTGGAATCGTTCCCGCCAAGATGTGGCTATGCCCATCTTGATGCTGTAATCCCTCACCGTTCAGCGTCGTGCGTCCAGAGGTGCCGCCAAGGAGAAACCCTCTCGCACTGAGATCACCCGCGGCCCAACATAGGTCTCCGACTCGCTGGAAGCCGAACATCGAGTAATAAATGTAAAACGGGATCAGTGTCTGCGCGTGAGTCGAATACGAGGTCGCAGCTGATAGCCATGCAGAAAAGGCGCCACCCTCGTTGATACCTTCTTCCATCACCTGCCCGTGCTTATCCTCACGGTAGGCCATCATTTGGCCGGTATCCACCGGTTCGTAGAGTTGGCCCACGCTCGAGTAAATCCCAAGTTGGCGGAACATGCCTTCCATGCCGAATGTGCGCGCTTCATCGGGAACAATAGGCACCACGCGAGCACCGACCTGTTCGTCTTTAACTAGCACTTGTAACATGCGCACGAAGGCCATAGTCGTCGATATCTCACGATCGCCGGTACCTTTCAACATGCTCGAAAACGCCTCAAGCCCAGGCACCCGAAGCGCTTCAAAGTCACTCAACCGGCTCGGGATCGGCCCCCCTAGACGATCTCGGCATGCTTTCAGATAGCGGATCTCAGTCGAGTCCTCGGGGGGGCGGTAATAGGGTACGTCCGCCAAATGCTCATCAGGAATTGGTAAATCGAATCGATCTCGAAAACTTTTCAACGCCTCCAAATCGAGCTTCTTCACCGAGTGAGTGTAGTTCTGAGCCTCTCCCGCGGGCCCAAGACCGTAGCCTTTAACCGTCTTGGCTAGCACCACGGTCGGCTGTCCCTTGTGACGCACCGCGGCGGCATAAGCCGCGAACACCTTATAAGGGTCATGACCTCCACGATTGAGCTTGGCCAGTTGTTCGTCACTCATATCGGCTACGATCTCAAGCAGTTCGGGGTATTTGCCAAAGAAATGTTGTCGAACGTAATCCCCAGTATGGCTTTTGTAATTCTGATAATCGCCGTCAACGGCTTCATCCATTCGCTGCTGAAGCAATCCTGATCGGTCTCGCTCAAACAGGGGATCCCACTGGCGACCCCAAATAACCTTGATGACATTCCAGCCCGCCCCTCGGAACACACCCTCAAGTTCCTGGATAATCTTTCCGTTGCCTCGCACCGGACCATCAAGACGCTGCAAATTGCAGTTCACCACAAAGATCAAATTGTCTAGACGCTCACGACCGGCGAGCGAAATTGCACCAAGGGATTCCGGCTCGTCCATCTCGCCATCACCCACAAAACACCACACCTTTCGGTCGTTGGGTTCGGTAAGGCCTCGATGCTCGAGGTACTTCATCGTGTGCGCTTGGTAAATGGCTTGAAGCGGCCCCAGCCCCATAGAGACGGTTGGGAACTGCCAGTAATCGGGCATGAGCCATGGGTGCGGGTAGCTTGATAACCCATCGCCATCAACCTCTTGGCGAAATCGATCCAGCTGCGCCTCCGTTAGCGAACCCTCCAAAAACGACCGCGCATAAATGCCTGGCGCACTGTGACCTTGAATATACAGTAGGTCGCCTGGCCTGCCGGGTTGATTTCCCCTGAAAAAATAGTTGAAACCGACATCATAGAGCGTGGCAGAGGACTGAAACGTTGAGATGTGCCCACCCAGCGTGCTGTCTTTCAAATTTGCCCGCATTACCATCGCCATGGCGTTCCAACGAATCAGGCTGCGGATACTTCGTTCGATGAAGAGATCGCCCGGCATTCGAGCTTCGCGATGAACGGGAATCGTATTTCGATAGGGAGTAGTCATCGCAAAGGGCAGTTGCGACCCTTGCTCGGTGACTTTTGCGGCGAGCATCTGAAGCAAATACTGCGCACGCTCAACGCCCTGCACATCGACGACTGATGTCAGCGCGTCGAGCCACTCCTGAGTTTCCTCCGGATCTAGGTCGACGCTCTGTTCTCGTTGCTTGTCCTGTTCGATGGCTCTCTCTCCTGACATTGCCTCGCACTAGGAGGCACTAGACTGGATCGAATTATAAGACCTCGCTTGATACAGCTCCAACGCTGACAGCGTCGCAGAGGACCGAAATGCCGGTGAGTAGTCTCGCCACTGGCTGGCTTAGGTCATCCGCTTGTATCAAATGGATTCGAGCTTGGGGGAGCATGGCTCGCCAACGATCGGACCAAGCGTCGTTCTGCGATTCATCTTTGACTAGAACGATCAGCTCGGGTTGCTTTTCGATCACGGCTTCCAAAGAGACCGCACCCACTTCAAGACGCGCATCAGCGAATACGTTTTCGGCACCACAGACTTCGAGTGCCTGCCCCATGAAATGTTGAGCGTTCACTGTGAAGAGCTGCATGTCCTGAATTTGTAAAAACACACGACGCGGTGGCGCCGACTCTCGACGGGCTTCTAATTTCCTCAACCTATGATCAAACGCTTCTGCGATGCGCTCGGCGCGATCTGAATGACCGAGCACAGCGCCAAGCCGGCGATAGGCATTTGCAATATCAGACAGCCCTTCTGAGCGCATGTAATAAACCGGCAGACCCAGTTGTTCTAAGGTGCGTATTGCCCGGGGCACTCCGCCATGCCACACCAATATATGGGTGGGCTTCAACGCGACGATCGTTTCCAAGCTCAATTGATAAGCATCGCCAACTCGCGGAAGCGCCTTCGCTTCGCGCGGCAAATTAGAAAATCTTGACACGCCCACCACAGACGTTCCCAAACCAAGATCGAACACCATCTCGGTGAGGTGGGGGGCTAATGTCACGATTCGCAACACGTCCGGTTGCGCTGAGCCTGCCATTGTTTGGTTCGCAAAAGCGGGCCACACGAGGATGCAAACGATCAAGCGATCAGAGAACCAACGAGCCAACTTAATCCATCTTTCTTTCATGTAGGTCCTGTGAGGCCAAATTTACATTGCTCGACCACCGCGGCCTAACCCCAATGCACGGAAATAAGGCCCTTAATCATGTCTCGAAACCTGTCGCATGCACGCGCGAGCGATCAATCATCGACCCTGTCCGGCGTCAACCAGAGGACCCATGACTCCCGAGTAACGGGATCAATCTGCCGTGTCTATCTGGCGCGCGTCTTTTGACGAGTGCCTTTCGATAGATCCTTTCTGATTGCAGTGGAGAGACGCTATAGACCCGTAATCAGGCGACAAGTATCTCCAATAACGCCGCGAATCCGGCCCAGCCCAACAATAGACGGTTCAACAGTGATTCAATCACTAATCCTTGATTCGCAGGGGGGCCGTCTTCAAACGAGACCCTCATTTGAGTCATGGCTTGAGACAGGTTCGCATCCAAGTCGAGAGACCAGGTTTCCAACGATCGAATGAACAACGTCCATATGACTCGATAAGACCGCCAGAAAACCAAAACCAATAGAGACACTCTGAGCGTCATGCCGTCGAGCAGATTCAGCGCGTCAGCCAGCCCTTTCAGGTGATCTTGAGGCTCCCCGATGAGCATCGCGCGATTAAGCCACCAGCGACTGAGCCGCCATGCCACAACCACCCAAAGGCCAAAGACCAAGAACAAAAAGATGGGCGTTAGCAATTCTCGATGCAACACCGACAGGTGGTATATGAACGTCTCTTCATTTTGCGGGTTCGAGGTCTCGTCTTCAGCTCCCTCAGCCATAAGAAACAAATCCAACATCGGCCCGGAAGGCGGCACATCAAGAATAATAAACATCAAACCCAGGCTCAGGATGAAGAGCGGCAGACCGAGCGCCGTGTCGTCAAGCAACACAGTTACTAAGAGAATCACCAACGAGGGGATCACAACCCAAGCTAAGGTTTCCTTGATCCCAGATTCTTGCCTTGGCTCGAAAGGAAGGGCGGCTATCAAACGATCAATGGATAACGCGGCCAACGGGAGCGACCGCCACCAATATCGTTGCGCCAGCAACAAGCCAATCACAATTAGAAATTCCACGATGTATTAAAACCGTTTAGACAAGCAGAAGGACCAAGTTTAACCTCGAAGACGCGCTTTACACATTATGTGCGATTGATTCGGATTCGCGACCAATCAAAATGGACTCCAGGATCGGTTTTCCGCTCCGGAGCGATGTCACTATGGCCCACAATTGCATCACGTGGGATAGCGTAGTGGCTTTGAAGATCGGACACGAGCGGCGCCAGCGCCTGATATTGAGCCTCGCTGTACGGATGATGATCAGTACCAACCAATTCAATACCGATGCTGAAGTCGTTACACCGGGTTCGACCTACGTAAACCGACTCACCCGCGTGCCAAGCGCGTCGATTAAACGGAACGTATTGCGTTACCGAACCCTCCCGGTCGATCACAATGTGCGCTGAGACCTTCAGATCTCTCAATTCATCAAGTTCTGGATGGGCGCCACCGCGGTGGCGGCCCATGAAGAGATCATCGATGTATCGAGACCCGAAATGCGCCTCGGGTAGACTGATACAATGAATAACAATGAGGCAGATCTCATCGTCTGGCCGCTCGTCGTGGTGCGGTGAAGGATGCTGATCAGCCGAAACGTATCGATGATTGATGATGACTTTGTCTTTTCCGACCATTTTTTCAGTTTAGTTTACCGGCGACCACGAGCATGAACCCCATATCGCGACTGGGCAAGATCATGACAATCATAGGGACCTTGTTTTTTTTGGGCGTTCTTAGCCTTTGGTTTGCCAGCGTCCAAAACGAGCGCCTGTATCCAAACCGATCAGCCTCGGCATCGGCAGACGCTCAAGGCTTTGAAATCGAATTACGACCAGATCGACAGGGACACTATCGACTTCCTGGACTCATCAATGGCGTTGCTGTTGATTTTCTGGTGGATACCGGCGCAACCGAGGTTGTGATCCCAGCGCATTTAGCGGACGAACTCCAACTGGTATTTGGAGGGGCCAAGCGAGCGAAAACGGCTGGGGGTTGGATTGAGGTCTACGCGACCACTGTTGATTCGCTCGACCTCGCGGGCATTCCACTTAGGACCGTGTCGGCCAGCCTGAATCCCGCCATGACTGGACACGAGATCCTTTTAGGAATGACGGCGCTGACTCGGCTAGAATTGGCTTTCGCGCAAGACCGACTCATGCTGAGGTACCGTCCTTGAACCCCGCCTTTCTCTCGGAACTTTCACAAACGGTTGCAAACGCCTTAAGGGAGGATATCGGCCCGGGGGACGTCACAGCAGCCCTCGTTGATTCTCGAGAAGAAGCGGCAGCGACCATCGTCACTAGAGAGGTCGCCGTGATCGCTGGGCGTCCCTGGGTCGATGAAGTGTTCCGTCAGATCGATCCGACGCTTTCGCTTGATTGGCGAGTGGACGAAGGCGAAGTCGGGCAACTTGACCAGGTGATCGTGCAGTTGCAAGGCAGAGCGGCCAGCATCCTCACGGGCGAGCGAACGGCGCTCAACTTTCTGCAGACCCTATCTGCAACTGCGACTGCAGCGCATCGATACGCATCGTTGCTGACGAGCTACAAAACGCAATTGTTGGATACACGGAAAACGTTGCCAGGTCTAAGACTTGCCCAAAAATATGCTGTGCACGTGGGTGGCGGCACGAACCATAGAATCGGGCTATTCGATGCCTACCTCATCAAAGAAAATCACATTGCCGCAGCTGGCGGTATCGCGCCAGCGATCCAAAAGGCACGTAGTATGAATCCCAATCTTCGACTGGAAGTAGAAGTGGAATCCCTCGGTGAGCTCGAGGAAGCCATCCAAGCGGCGCCGGACTGGATCATGTTGGATAATTTTGATGATGCATCTTTGAAATCCGCCGTGGCGATGACGCCCGAAAGCATTAAATTAGAGGTGTCCGGCGGCATTGATGCGGATGAAGATATCCTACGCATTGCTGCGCTGGGTGTTGACTTCATTTCCATAGGCGCCATCACCAAGCACATTCGCGCCACCGATCTTTCACTTCGACTGATATTAAACTAGCAGAACGAGCATCGGATGACCCGAGCCTAGCCTCGAGCCAGCCTTTGAAGCGCTCATCTCTAAGAAAACACGCCCTTTTGCACACTCGATAACAAATCGTGGAAGCGGTTCTTTCGGACACCTGTGAATTCAATTAGTGCAAGGCGGTCCAAACCTTATGGGCGGCGATTTAAAGTTAGACATTGAGGCTCGACTTTTTGATAAAGCAGCCAAGAACACAGAGCATAGCTCTCCCGAAATTACGAGGCCCCTCTTCCGGACCTTTGAGAGCGCCCTCACTATTAAAGTCAAATTCTGATCAGAAATTTACTATTGATCAGCATCGTCTCCACACTCGAGGGTTTGTCAACGCCGCCGTTCACCCTCCTGCGTACTGTTTATGTTTCGTCTCTAAAAACATCGCGTATCTCCTCGGTTCAGTGACCTAAAGTGAAACGGATCAGTGCATTCAGATTTGAGCGCCTCAGTGACTCGTGGGACCCACGACGGGCTGCCTCGCCCGAGAAGTTCGATCACTATCTTCGGCGAGAAAAACTGATACATCACCCAGCATCAGGCATCACCCAAATTGGAGATGTCCATGCGCGTTCCTGAATCGTCTTTTTTAGATCCTCGCGAGGCGCGACGCCCGCCCGAACGGCATCCCAGGTTGACCATCGACAGGTCGGATTTTCGAGCACTCTCACGTAATAAAGCGCGCGTTCAGCAGAATTAAATTCGGGATCGCGCCAAATCGTTTTCAGTTCTGATGCGCCCAACGATTGATCAATGCTGCAGTCGGAAAGATTCACGGTGGCACCATTGTCACCGCAGCGATTCGAGTTTGGATCGACGGTTTGTCCATCCGAGCAGGCAACATCAAACACTTTTTCATGCGATCCGTCTGCATCCACCCACGCTTTGACGATTTGAAGTCGCTGGAGCTTGGCCGAAAGTGCATCCGACGTCGCCCAGGCCAAGAAATAAGGCTCACCACGCGCTGCAACGTCATACTCACTGCCCATCGCAACGCCCGCTTGATAAGCAGACTGCAGCGCATCACCCGGTTCGGACGCCCCAAAATCTGAGGACGCAAAGAGCCTCGCTTTGATTCTAGGACCTGAAGTTGCAAAGGTCTCTTTCCTGCGGAAGGCCGCAAAGATGGCTTCTCTCGTATTGTCCTCTGCCCAGACGCCCGCAACGCCCGCGGCACCCCAGGTCTCGGCAGCGCCTGACAAGTAGGTACGTCCATCCACCTCTTTTAGATTGTTGGAGTTACCCATCCGAAATCTGTCTACATCATCTTGAGCGATAGGTGTCGATCCACGAAGCGTTGACGTACTGTCGAGCAGTCCAATCTTCGAGAAAAAATTGGATTCATCGTCACTGATCGCTGCAGTATGAGTGTCAGACGCGCCTACAAAACCGAACTGAAAGGGGTTCCTCTCACCTCGCTCAGCCTGTTCTAGTCCATGTCTCAGCGCCTCACGCGCATAGGAACCCTTCGGTTCACTGTAGAGCAGCGTCGCGATTCGGTATGGCATGATTTCAAAATCCGCCCATTCATCGGTCCCCGATAGCATTGGGTGCGTCTCACTGGTTCCCTTGACCTGGGTAATCTCGATCAGTGGCTCGTTCCTCAACCGCAGATCTGCATAGACCGCGTCAAGCGGTTCACCTGCCCAATCACTCAGCGCAAACATGTGACCATTCGATCCATTGGAATTATGTGGAATGGCGATGGCATCGATGCCCTGACCCCGCAAGCCGTCCATCCAACGCCAGAGTCCCTCGGGATTTTGACTGTGGAACCTTGAGAAAGGCATCACCGGCAGTCGGTCTGCATTCGCAAACACGACATTACGATGCAAATTGCCACGATCATTAGTGGAGCTGGTGTATTCATACGCGACAAAGGTCGTAAAGCGACCTGGTTCATAGAATGCATTGGCGGCATTGATGGTATCCGCCCAAGCGGCCTGGGCAATCCCGTTCATGAGTTCAAGGGGCACATCGCCGCTGGCTATGTTCGAGAGGGTATCAGGAAGAAACGTGCTGAAAGCCTGGCGGCGCTTAGCCACGCCCTCCACAGTTCGATTCTCTGGCGCATTCAGATCATGGAGCGCGCTGACGTAATCGAATTTTGAAAACTCAGTGCTGGTGTCCGCAGCTGCTTTCACAGCCCCCAAAAACATGGCGTGGTCGGTAACCGCGTAAAAATCAAGCGGCTGCCTAAGCTGAACGTCAAAGCCACCTGGATGCTTGATTGCCTCTCCTTTCGCATAGCGATAAGCATCGTAGGGGGTGGCCACCGTTCCAAAAGCGAACGCATCAAAGGAATAGTCGGTATGGACATGTAAGTCGCCAAAGTAAGCTTGACGTTGGGCGGCCTTTGCCTCGTCCACAACCAGAAGGGCTGATGGCATCGGGTACTCAGGTGCGGCCAACCAACCCTGGGGTTGATCTGCCGCCGGCACGCTTGCCGAGGCGGCCTGATTACTCAACGGTGCGCCTGTCTGTTCCTGACACGCAACCATCATCATGCATAAAAAACCAAGCCCTAGGATTCTCAACATCAAGCTACCCCTTTATCTTATCTCCGAACTATATCGAGCTTTCGCCACTCAACACCAGCCTGAAATTAGGCTGATCCATGCTCCCCGCAACTCTCAAATAAGCGCTTAACGCCCGTGAATTGGCGTAAACATTTGACGTTCGCCTGAACTGGTTAATCAACGATTGTTACCAGTTCATTTGAGCCATCCCTCTAGCCCCTCGTCGCACCTGAATCGCTGTTCTGTTCATTCGCGCTGTCGCTCGCGCTTTTTTTATTCAGCCCAATGGAGGAAGATCTGCGGCTGAGTTTCAGTAGGATCCCTCCAGAAATGAGTGAAACCGCTCCCGCTATCGACCCTTATGTCTGGTTCACCCACTTAAGACAAAACGCGCCCGTCAGCCGCATGGATGATAATGGGCCCTGGCAGGTCGCCCGCCACGCTGATGTCCAGCGAATCTTGCGCGATCATGAGACCTTCTCCTCAGAGGTGTCGACACGCCCAATAGAGGAAAGAGGCGGCGCCCCGTCGATGTTGTTCAGCGACCCTCCCCTGCATCACCGGCTCCGCAAGCTGGTGAGTGTGGCCTTCAAGCCAGCGCATATTGAAGCACAAAGGGCACAGATCACTTCTCGATGCGAAGCATTGATTGATCAAATTCCCACGGGTGAGCCCTTCGACCTTGTGCCTGCTTTAGCGGCCCCGTTACCCGTGATGGTGATTGCGGAAATGTTGGGTGTCGAAGATGGCAATATGGCGGAATTCAAATTGTGGTCGGATGCTATTTTTTCCAATATCGCCGATATTCTTTTCGCAGAGCCCAGCGAGGCGGCGGTCACCGCCAGCGATGCGATGAATGCCTACTTTCTCAAGGAGATCGAGGCGCTAAGGATCTCGCCAAGGGATCACCTGCTTAGTCGACTGGTCCACGTTGAGACCGATGAAGGCCACCTAACGGATGAGGAACTGTTGAGCTTTTGTCGTTTACTGCTCATTGCTGGTAACGAGACGACCACAGGACTCATCACCGCTTCGGCCCGTATTTTTCACGAATTACCTGAGACCCTCATTCAACTGAAAGAAGACCCCGAGCTAGCGCCAAGCTTTGTGGAAGAAGCCCTTCGTTTCTACTCCCCCTTCAGCGCCACCGCACGGAGGACGACTCGCGCCGTTGACCTGAGCGGACAAACCATCGAGGCAGGCGAACTTGTTATTCCGCTCCTTGCTTCGGCCAATCGGGACGAATCGGTGTTCGACACACCGGAGCGCTTTAAGATTGACCGATCACCCAATCCGCATATGGGCCTTGGCTTCGGAATTCATTTCTGCCTGGGCGCTCATCTTGCAAGACTTGAGGGCGCCATCACCGCGCAACGGCTATGTCGTCGCTTCAGCCGCCTGCGTTTGGTTGAACCGGAACTCGCGATCATGGGTGGTCTTGGAGGGCCCAAGTCCTTGATAGTAGAGGTCGTGTAAGGTTTCTCTCGGAACAAGCAATCAAACCAAGACTTTGAGAATTAGAGATTGCGACCGACTCTACTTCCCTTTGATCACAGGTGATACTCTCATCCATTGGGTCCATAAAATTCGAGAAAGTCGTCCCATTGCGGGTAAGTCTTCCTGAGCTCTGGCGTCCAGAATTCGTTCAACGAAACCTTGGCTTCATCGTTTTCATGCCCCAGACGATGAATTCGATAAAGATAGATAAAAGCGCTCGCCCGATAATTCACAAAACAATGAACCCAAACCTTCTGCCCTCTGAGAGAATCTAGAAGACCAAAAAACCTCACGAGATCAGTTTCAGTCGGCGCTGAAAAGTCCACGGGAAGATGGAGATAGCTCAATCCACTAGACGTCACCCACTCATCTTCATGACCATTGCGTTCACTGTTGAAGGTCGCGAGGTTAATCACCGTGGTAAATCCCATGGACTTTAATGTTTGAACATCTGCCTCAACCAACTGTCCAGAGAAGGCCAGATTCTGGTCAACGGAACGAGCTACAAAAATACCTGACGCTTCAATCGAGATCTGCGCTGATTCCAAATTCGCCTGCGCCAGAAGTAGGCAGAGAAAGAAACTCCTCACAAGCGTGACCCGCAATGCTTGCGATTTGTTCGAGTTGGGCACTCGGAAATGAGTCGGCATCAGGGTTTTCATGCTAAGGACATTGTATCGAAAGATTAGTCGAATTCAGTCTGGGAAATTTTTCGCAGCTGAGGCAATAGAACTCTGCCAGCCAAAATTTGCCAGAAGCCGCTTGCTACACAGATCAACAGGATTTACCCCTGTATCCTCGGGCAAAAAAAGCGAGTTCCGAAGAGAATTTCGGTCACTGGAACGTAAACCAGGGTAATTCTGGTTATTTTTGAGATGCTCCAGGATGCATCTGGGATACTCTGAGATGAATTGCACACCACGCATTTGGCTCGTCTGCTTTTGTGTCAAAGCGTGAGAACCAATTTTTGATCGGCGGGCGGCATCTTATCTTCGTCTGAATCACTCTGGGGAATAGAACTATGGTTTCTCTCAATTAAGCAATTGCCCATTTCGCAATTCGTGAAAAGCAGTAGGGTTAATTAAATGGATGCTCCGCTCCGACTGAACCAAGCCTAGCTGAGGCGATTGTCGGCGCATCCGTGGTCTTCTATTGGGTCGATGAGGGGCTACGAGAGAGGTGGTGCCGAAAGTCAGAATCGAACTGACGACCTACGCGTTACGAATGCGTT
>CAYZUV010000008.1:2898-25414 GCA_964481245.1 uncultured Pseudomonadales bacterium | reverse complement strand
TTGGCGTTGCCGCCAACTTTCAAAGAATGGTCCGTATCGCTTCAGCCACCGGAATTCCCATCGACGAGCCTGACGCTGCATTTGGTCAAAGCGTGCGATCAGCGCTCGCACTGTCTGATTCTGATTGGCATCCTGGAGGGTGATGTCGCTCAGCCCCTCGGCCGTTAGGATCTCTGGGGTGGCTTAGCAAATAGGAAACAAAACCCTCCCAAAAAGGCCGCCGCAGCCAACACGGTAAAGCCACTTTCGTAATTACCTGATACATCCGCCATCAACCCGGCGATAACGGGCCCTAGCGACATGCCAAGCATCACGATCAGTGAAGAAAATCCCATGATGGTCCCAAAGGCTGCCGCGCCAAAATAATCCGCACGAAGTGCCACCATAAGCGGTCCTCGAATACCCCAAGCCAGCCCGTGCGTGACAGCATAAAGGACGACCTGCCAAGTCTCGCTCGCGTAGGCCATGCCAACCAAGGCGCCTGCATGTGCCGCCATACAGGCAACACTCAAATAACGCTTGTCAAAACGGTCACCCAGGTAGCCTCCCAAAAGTTGACCCGCCATTTGACTGCCCGTCACCACAGTCACCATCACTGCAGCGGCCGCCAACGAGTAACCCAGCCCTTCCGAAAGGTGGGCAACGAGATGGACCATCATCGCAGACACGGTGAGTAGGGCCGATGCATGGCCAAAACTGATTAACCAAAAAGCCGAAGTGGCCATGGCCTGACGCGCCGAGAAATCTCGCGCAACCACCTGCTTAGGGCTTTCACTTTCGGAAATGACTTCACCATCGGGCTGTTCACCGAATGGCAATGGACGATGGCGGACCACTTGCGCCATGGGCAACCCTAAGATCAAAACCAAGACACCAGAGAGAAAGGCGGTCACTCGCCAGCCCCAAGCTTCGAGTGCCAGCACCACCAGCGGGACAGCCATACCGCCCACTGAGTAGCCCAATTGCGACCAGGCAACGGCTTTCGATCGGTGTCGGTTAAACCAATTAACAATGGCAACCATCACCGTCGCGAATCCACCGAGGCTCGATCCCACCGCGATAAATCCAAAGGCCAGATAGAACTCGAGAAGGGAATCCACACGCGAAAACCACATAAAGCCTAAACCGAACATGCAAGTGCCAATACTCAGTATGAGTTTGGGACCGTAGCGATCGACCAACCAGCCTTGAATCGGGCCCAGAATGCCGCTTTCAATTCTGGTCAGCGCGAACGCCGCGGCGATCAGGGTCTTACTCCACCCAAATTCTTCCTGCAACAGCACCACATAGGCGCCATACGATTGCATCCACAACATGCCCGCAAGCATTTGCAAGCCACCCGCCGCGGCGACGATATTCCAACCATAGAACCAGCGACCTCCCGGGAAAAACAAGCGGTGCAACGTCCCGGTTGGTTCAGATACCCTCACGCGATCTCCTTATTCATCGATTTTGTTGACTCGCTTTGCCTTTACGCTGGGGAGAAGCTCGTCCTCACCGCGTTGAGCGCTCAGCTTCTGCTTTTGCATCGAGCGTTGAACCCGTCAAAACCATGACAGGAGGGGCGCCTCGGCGGGGTCCTCATTTCTTTAACACGCCAACCAAAAACACGAGGACTCTTCTTGATCAAAGCGTTAAGGACTTGAAAGAGGCACAACAAGCTCAGACCACAGCACACCCCTCTCTGGGCGCGACAACGATCTCATGACGCTCGGACGATGTATGAATGGCCCTCCACCTTGTCGCCTATTCACGACCGAGCTGCATCACCCCAAAAACTCATAAATATTTTGCGCGCGTTAGCCACTTGTGCAGATGCTGGAGGATACGCCAGATCTTGGCTTCCAGATAAATGTTTTCCTGCATAAAACTCTTCGGTGTGACCAGGTCGCGAACCCGTAGGGAACACCCTAGGTCGCCACAGATGACGTTGGAAAAGGTACGGCGGCCCCCACTGCCCTTTTCAGTCAGCGTGAACATCGCAGCACCGCCCATAGCATGCACGTGATGACAAATGCTGCACATATCCAGCCGCGCAGCGCGAGGTTTGCGCTCGTGCCGTCTTAATACAACCCCATGCAAACAACCGTCGTTGGGCGACCGAGTGACTAGGTAACCCAAGTGCCCAGAGGGATGTACCCACGACAAGAAGTCCCGATGCGCCCACTCGACACGATCGAAATTCGGCAACCAAAGCTCGGCACCCGGTTCAAAACTCGCTTTTACTTCTTCTTCGGTTAGCTGTTCCATCCTGATCGGCCCGAGCACTGACGACGACTTTCGGCCTACCCACGCACCTCCGCACCAAAAAAGAGGCCAAAAGAGGCGAAAACAAGGCGATGACTGCAGGTGGTCATCGACAAACGCATGAGCAATACTCCTCGCTCCAGCATGAAGGAAGTAACCCAATGATTCAAATAGAGTACCAAGATGATATTGCCATTCTGACAATGGATGCTGGTGAGAACCGATGGAACACCACCTTTGTCCGGGCGTTCGCAGCCGCGCTTGACGAGATTGAGGCAAACGCAGCCATCAACGCGCTGGTGACTCGATCAAGCGACCCCAAGTTCTTCTCCAACGGTCTTGATCTAGAGTGGCGAGCCAGCGAGGGTGATCACGTTGGCGGCGACCGCGCCGCATTTGGCTCTGAATTCATGGCGCTGATGGGGCAGGTCATCACCTTTCCCATGCCGACCCTCTGTGCCATCGGGGGTCATGCCTTTGGTGCGGGCTTTATGCTTGCCCTTTGTCACGATCTGCGAATGATGCGCGAGGACCGGGGCTACCTGTGCGCGAATGAGGTTGAAATCGGTATGGTGATCCCTGATCCCGAGCTCGCTTTGTTTCGTCACAAACTGCCGGCCAACACGTTTTTTAAAACCGTACAGCTCGCTCATCGGTGGCGAGGGCCTGACGCCATGGCCGCAGGGATCATTGAAGCCGCTTTGCCGCTAGAGCAATTAGACGCTGCGTGCTTGGCTCGTGCCGCTCAACTCGCACCGCTAGCCAAAAATCGTCGCGTGTATGGCACCATGAAAGAGAAACTTTTTGGGGCAGCACCATCGATTAACGGCACCGCGGGCGCGGCGCACTTGTTAAAGACGGCGCATCACTAGGCTAAAGATCCGCGTTGGCAATCAGCGCCTGAAGAAATTCAACGACCACTTGGATCCGTGCGTGATCAAAGAGGTCCTCGTGCACTGCCAGATAGAAGCTGCGCGTGATGTGCACTTCTTTAGGTAAGACCAAGCGCAGTCTTGGTTCTTGGTCCCCAACGAACTTCGGTAATACGGCAATACCGCAATCGGCTGTAGCAAGCTGCTTTTGTGCCAATAAGCTCGAACTGGTCAGTGCCGGTGAAAGCCCGGGCGCCACCTCATCGAAGTAACGCAAACGAGGGGAGTAAATCAAATCGTCAACGTAACCTATGAGCGTGTGTTGCCTGAGATCCTCTGGTGTATGAATTTTGGGAAACTTATTCAAATACGTTCGCGTCGCATAGAGCTGAAGGGAATAGTCCGTTAGCTTCTGAACCTTCAATCGACCCCGGCTGGGCCGTGATAAAAGCACCGCCATGTCCGCTTCACGCTTTGACACACTGAGCAGACCGGTACTGGCGACTAACTCAATTTTCAGATCCGGATGCCGAGCAAACAGGGCGCCTAGCGCTGGGGCAATCAGCACATTGCCAAACGCCTCCGTGACACTCAGACGAACAACCCCCTGTACACGTTTTGCTTCACCGGAGATCGATTCGACCAAATCTAAAACTTGGTGCTCTACCTCTTCGAGTTGCGCCAGCATGGCCTCGCCTGTTGGGGTCAGCCGATGCCCTTTCCTACTCCGTTCAAGCAAACTCACGTCGAGCGAGCGCTCCAGGCGACGAATTCTGCGACCCAACGTGGTAGGGTCAAGGCGGAGTTGTTGAGCACTCTGATCGAGACTCGAATACCTCGCAACAGTCAAAAATAGCCTGAGATCATCCCAGTTAAGACGCTCTAGCGCGTTGCGCACATCGAGCCTGGGCCGCGACCCTCGATCAACCATCCTGATTTTCCCTCAGACGCTTTAAGGGACTAAATCCCGGGGAAGCCTATGCGCCACGCATCGACAAATGAGAGCTCGAACACCCATCAGACACTGCGCACATGATTTCAGTCAGTGGCCCAAACCACGATGACATGCGCGAGATCGCCGCGACCCTCGCTGAATCAAGCAGATGACCAGCACTCAACCTTTCAAACGGACGATGACTGGCTTTTCATATCACTTGTTGATCGCTCAAGGTGGACGCCAGATGTGCAGCCTCGCAAACGGTTGACGCGAATCTTTTAGTCATGACTTGATACTGCGTATTTGCAGGTCTAACCTGCAATTCCTGGTATGTTACTGCGACTTTGCATTCATTAACATCCTGCTTCAGCCTGAATCTTGACGAGAAACTCGCATGTCTCAAGCCCTACCGATAGCAATCAATGACGACCAAGACGCTGACGGCGCGCGGGTCGTTCGGTTTTGCATCGAAAATAAAACCATCGCAGGGCGCTGGTTTTCGAATGACGCGGCCATGCCCGCCAACCCAACAATTGAGCTGACCTAAATGGATTATGAACTCAGTGAGGATCAGGCCGCGTATCGAGATGCGGCCCGGCAATTTTCAGATGGCGCGCTCGCCCCTCATGCTGCGGAGTGGGATGCGAAGAAGATCTTCCCTAGGGATGTGATTCGAGCCGCCGGCGAGCTCGGATTTTGTGGCCTTTATTGCCCAGAGGCCGCAGGCGGTTTGGGTCTGTCTCGACTTGATTCGAGCATCATCCTTGAACAACTTGCGATGGGTTGCACGTCAACCACAGCTTTCATCTCGATCCATAATATGGCGACCTGGATGATCACTGAATTCGGGCCAGAGGCACTGGTTCAAACCATCGCGCCGTCGCTCATCGCGGGCGAGACTCTTGCTAGCTATTGCTTAACTGAGCCCGGTGCAGGATCGGATGCCGCGTCACTCAGAACATCCGCGACGGTCGACGGCGATGATTACATTGTCAATGGCAGCAAAATGTTCATTTCCGGCGCAGGGGAAACGGACTATCTCGTTACCATGCTGCGCACAGGTGAGGCGGGCCCGCGGGGCATCAGTTGCCTTGTTATCCCAGCCAACACGCCTGGCATTCAATTTGGTCACAACTTGCACAAAATGGGTTGGAACAGCCAACCCACGCGCGAAATTGTCTTCGAAGATGTGCGCGTGCCGATCACACATCGCCTTGGTAAAGAGGGTGACGGGTTCAAAATCGCCATGAAGGGGCTTGATGGGGGCAGAATCAACATTGGAACCTGCTCTGTCGGGACTGCGCAGGCGGCGCTCAATCGCGCCCGCTCTTACATGAGCGAACGTCAGCAATTCGGCGAACCTTTGGCCAATTTTCAAGCGCTGCAGTTCAAACTGGCCGATATGGCCACGGAATTGGTCGCAGCAAGACAGATGATCCGTATGGCGGCAGCCAAAGTTGATGCAAATCACCCGGAAGCCTCCGTCTATGCTGCGATGGCCAAACAGTTTTCGACAGATGCAGGGTTTAAAGTTTGTAATGAAGCGCTGCAGATCCACGGTGGATACGGTTACATGCAAGAATATCCACTTGAACGGCATATCCGGGACACTCGCGTTCATCAGATACTTGAAGGCACCAACGAAATCATGCGCGTCATCACCGCTCGTCGCTTGCTCGCGCTCGCTGATATTGAAGCCATCCAATAAGGACTCACCATGACCGATAAAATTAGACTTGAACGCCAAGGCCATACGGCTGTGCTGACCATTGATAACCCGGCGGCCAACACCTGGGACCAGGACAATCTAGGCGCGCTTAAGACAATTATTGAGACCTTGAATGAGGATCTCGATTGTTACGCCCTAGTGATTACCGGGCAGGGTGAGAAGTTTTTCTCGGCCGGTGCCGACCTCAATCTCTTTGCGGATGGCGACCCTTCGAAAGCCGAAGCCATGGCGAACGCGTTCCACGCGGCGTTCAAGGCGCTTACTCACTTTCGAGGCGTCTCCATCGCGGCAATTAATGGCTATGCCATGGGCGGAGGCCTCGAATGCGCGCTGTGTTGTGACATTCGGATTGCGGAAACTCAAGCGCAAATGGCACTCCCCGAGGCAACGGTGGGTCTTTTACCCTGTGGACTTGGCACGCAGCACTTACCCTGGATTGTGGGCGAGGGCTGGGCCAAGCGGATGATTTTATGTGGGGAACGAGTGGGTGCCGAGAAAGCGCTGGCAATTGGTCTTGTTGAGGAAGTGGTGGATCAGGGCGAAAGCCTGAATCGCGCATTAGCCCTTGCCGAGCAAGCCACCAAACAGAGCCCCAAAAGTGTTTCCGCGTGCAAAAACTTAATCATGGCAGCCAGGACCAGCACCATGCCTGATGCACTCAGTGACGAGAAAACAGCCTTTGTTGATCTCTTCTCGACTCAGGATCAGACAGAAGGGGTGAATGCATTTCTTGAGAAAAGAGCCCCGCAGTGGAAAAACGCCTGATGGAATCGCCGGTTCTTTTTGAACGTGTGGCGCTCGCGAATGGCGGCGAAATTGGTCGGATCACGCTGAATGCACTCGCAACGCTGAATAGCCTCAGCCTAGAGATGATCGATCTCATCCAGGCGCAAATCGATGCCTGGAGAAATGACGATGCCATCAAGGCCCTCATTTTTGATGCCTCAGGCGAAAAGGCTTTTTCGGCTGGAGGTGACATCCAGGCGCTGTACCACGACATGAGGGCTCACACGGGCGGCCCCTGCCCCTACTGCGAGGCCTTCTTTGAGCGTGAATATCGACTGGATTATCAGCTTAGGCAATACCCGAAACCAACCCTTGCGTGGGGTCATGGCATCGTCATGGGAGGTGGCCTCGGGATCTTGTCGGCTTGCCAATTCAGAGTTGGTACAGAGACCACCCGAATAGCCATGCCAGAGATCACGATTGGCCTGTTCCCGGACGCTGGTGGGACTTATACCTTTGCCAACATGGATCCTGCCTGGGCGCATTTTATTGCGCTCACCGCAGCCAATATCAACGCAAAGGATGGGCAGCTCACAGGGATGCTCACGCACTTAATACCCCATGAACGTAAGTCAGCCTGCATGGAGGCGATCTGCCAAATTGATGGGGGCGATGCGCATTTTTCTGATGCCATGGATAACTGTCTCAAGGAAGCCGAAGCAGCTGAAGGCTTCGCAGCATCGAACCTAGCAGCACACGAGGCATTGATCCGAGGAACGATTGCGTCAGCCTTGGAAGCTGGCGAGCCAATCAGAGCTCTTTGCGCCGCGGTGCAAACATGGCCAGCCGATAAATGGTTAGATAGAGCCAAATCGAGTTTCCTCGCAGGGTCTCCAGTGACGGCGGAGGTCATCATCGAACAATTAAAGCGCGCTCGACATCAGAGCATGGCGGAAATGTTCAGAATGGAACTGGATATCGCATCCGCTTGCTCAAGATTTGGAGAATTCACCGAGGGTGTTCGCGCATTGCTCATCGACAAAGATGGCCAACCCGCGTGGCAGTATCCGCTGGGAGAAGTGCCTCGCTCGCATATCGAGGCGCACTTCGAACCCGTTGCATCGCCTCATCCACTGCAAGATTTGGACTAGCCCCTGACAGCCTCGCGATCACTCGAGGCTCACGTTGACCACCTATTCAAACTGGAGTTTTCACGTATGAAGAATATCGGATTTATCGGCCTGGGTAACATGGGCGGCCCCATGGCCATCAACCTCATCAAGGCCGGCTATCGGGTCACCGCCTTTGATCTGGTTGAAACCGCACTCGCGAACCTCGTGAGCGAAGGTGGCGCGCGAGCCGCGTCGGCTGCAGAAGCAGTTAAAGGCGTCGACGTCGTCATTTCTATGCTTCCAGCATCCAAGCATGTCGAGGGATTGTACTTGGGCGAGGACGGCCTGTTGAATCACATCGAACCCGGTACTCTGGTCATTGATTCCTCCACCATTGCGCCGGAATCTACAAAGAGGGTTGCCGCAGCAGCGGCTGAACGCAACATTTCGATGATCGATGCCCCTGTTTCAGGGGGTGTGGGCGGCGCGGTCGGCGGTACGCTCACCTTTATCGTGGGAGGACAAGCGTCGGCTCTTGAAGCTGCGCGCCCCCTGCTTGAGGTCATGGGAAAGAATATCTTCCACGCAGGTGACGCAGGCGCAGGTCAGGTCGCCAAGATCTGCAATAATATGCTCCTGTCCGTTTTAATGGCCGGAACAGCCGAAGCACTCCAACTGGGAGTGAACAACGGGCTTGACCCCGCCGTATTATCTGAGGTGATGCGAAAGAGCTCCGGGGGCAACTGGGCCCTCGAGGTTTACAACCCCTACCCTGGCGTGATGGACAAGGTGCCGTCATCCAACGATTATCAAGGTGGATTTTTAGTTGACTTGATGGTGAAGGATTTGGGACTCGCGATGGAGTCTGCACTGGCCACAGGCAGCACAACCCCTATGGGTGCTCTCGCACGAAGTCTCTACCTTGCCCATGCCAAGCAAGGGATGGGGGGCATCGACTTCTCTAGCATCCAGAAATTTTTCCAAAGCAACGCTTAAGAGCAACACAGCGATTATCAAGAGGCACCCGATGAGTGAAAGACAACTGAGTCAGGAGCAGCAGGAATTCAGAGAATTCTGTCAACGGTGGATTGAAGAAAACAAACCTGATCCGCATCCAATTCCGCTTCCACAAGCCGCGTACGAAGTTACCGACCCAACCCATTTGACCTATCTGCAGGATTGGCAGGCCAAATGCTACGAAGCGGGTCTCATCGCGTGTGACCTACCCAAAATTTATGGCGGCCACGAGATGACAGATTGTCAGGCCATCGCCAGCGCTGAAGTGCGAAAGGCGGATGTCCCTTACTTCATCAATTGGATCGGTCTCGGGATGGCGGTTCCCACGTTGCTCGAATGCGGTAGCGAGGAGCAAAAAGCCCGTTTCCTACCCCCGATTTTTTCTGGGGAGGAAATCTGGTGCCAGGGCTTCAGCGAACCCGGCGCCGGCTCAGACCTTGCATCACTCCAGACAAGCGCCGTCAAAGAAGGCGATCAGTGGGTGATCAACGGCAGTAAAGTTTGGACTAGCCTGGGACACTTCGCTCAATTTATGTTGCTCCTGGCTCGACACGACAAGACCGATAAGTATGGAGGTATTACTTATTTCCTAGCCGACATGAATCAGCCAGGGGTAACCGTTAAGCCCATTCACAAAATGACCGGAGAATCTGGTTTTAACGAGGTGTTCCTTGACAATGCGACGGTCCCCGACGCATGGCGAGTGGGCAATGTGGGCGATGGTTGGAAAGTTGCCATGGCGACGCTAACGAGCGAACGCGGTGCGGGTGTCGGCGTTGGTGCTGTGGCGACAGAATCACCAACCATCACAATGGCTCAGGTCATTGAACTTGCCAAAACCACTCGCCGAAACGGTCGAACCGTTTGGGACGATCCGGTTTGGCGAGATCGCCTGGTCAAACTTTATGAGCGTATCGAAGCGGCTGTGCAGAACAGTCGTCGTGCAAAGCTCAAGCATTTGAACGGTGGCGCGATGCGCATCCCACTGCAAGGCAAACTGGTTGGGAGCGAGGTCGGTCAAGAGCTACACCACACTGCGCTGGGTATTTTAGGTCTTAAGTCGGCGCTTTACGTTCGTGATCCGCACGCCGCTAATGATGGTAAATGGCCGCTGGGTTACATGAATACCTATACCGGCACCATTTCAGGTGGCTCAAGCGAAATTCAACGAAACATTCTGGGTGAGCGTGTGTTGGGCTTGCCCAAGACAAAGTAGAGAGAGGCACCGATTAATATGTCGCAACCTAAGGATTTCGGCTTCGACGAAGATGTCCAGATGCTCAAGGAAAGCTTTGCGCGGTTCCTTGACGAACAAAAAACCATTGAGTCACTTCGACCGAGTATTCGCGGCACTGAGGACCCTATCCATGGTGCCGATCGTCCCGCTTTTTACGATGAAAAAGCTTGGCAACAATGCATTGAGCTAGGCATGCATGCGGTCTCGATCCCCGAGGCGCAAGGCGGTATTGGTATGGGGCTCGTTGCAGCGACGGCCATCGCGGAAGAAATCGGACGATATGCCTGGGCAAGCCCCTTGTCCAATACGCTGCATGCAACCTTTGTGCTCAATCAAGCGGATACAGCCAATGCAAGAGCCCTACTTGAGGACATGGCAAATGGCCTTCGAGTGGCACTTGGCATCTATGGTGAAGAAGGCTCGCTCCTACCAGACTCAACGGATGTTGTCGCCGATAACCATCGCCTGACGGGTGTCAGCTGGTATGTACAAGATGCAATGAAAGCGCAAGTGTTGATTGTTTCAGCGAAGACTGAACAAGGTGTGGCACTTTACAGAGTGGATCTTGCGCAGGCCGGCGTCACCATTCATCGGGATCGAATTGTCGACTTAACTAGAGATCAGGCACATGTCGAGCTGGTGGATGCGCCTGCGAGCTTACTAACAGCAGGCGGGTCGGAATGCCTGGAAGCTGCGGCACCGGCGCTCGCCACCCTCATGGCAGCCGACCTCGCCGGCGCGGGGGAGTGGCAACTTCAAGCCACCTCTGAGTACGCCAAGGTAAGGCAACAGTTTGATCGCCCCATCGGCTTCTTTCAGGCAGTGAAACACCCGATTGTGAACATGATGATCCAGGTCGATGAGGCGCGCAGTCTCGTCTACAACGCGGCGGCGGCGTTTGATTTTGACCGGGATGATGCCCCTCGATGTGCGCATCTGGCCAAGAGCAGTGCGTCAGACATGGGCGCCTTTAACGCACGAAATTCGACGCAGCTCCACGGCGGTATCGGGTTTACCTGGGAGGCTGATGTGCAGATCTACCATAAGCGGCAGATTCACAGTGAATTCCTTTTCGGCGATGGCACTTGGCACCGAACCCAGCTTGCTGAATTACTTTAACCGTTTAGAGAACCACGGGAGAACCAAAAATGAGCCAAGCGCTTAAAGACAAAATATGTGTAGTCACCGGCGCGACGCGCGGCATCGGTCGCGGTTGTGCCGTTGCACTTGCAGAGCACGGCGCAACGGTCTTCGTCACCGGTCGAAGCGATGGAGATGGCGAACTGACTTTGAGCGGCACGGTACGAGCCATCGAAGCGGCGGGCGGCACAGGCTTCGGCTATAAGGTGGACCATGGAATCGATGCCGAGATTGAGCAGTTTTTCCAAGAGGTCGCAGCCAAAGCTGGAAAGATCGACATCTTGGTTAACAACGTCTACCGGATCCCCAGCCCTCCCGCTTGGGGCGGCGGCTTCTGGGATCACCCCATTTCGATTTGGGACGATCAAGTAGGGATTGGCCTCAGGGCGCATTACGTTGCGAGCTGGCACGCCGCTCCTTTGATGTTTAAGGCGGGTCCTGGTGGCCTGATTGTCAACGTGTCGTCCCCAGGAGGGCAGTCTTACCATTTCTCCAGTTCTTATGGTGCTGGGAAAGCGGGCCTCGACCGGCTGACCGCCGATATGGGCATTGAGCTAAAAGAGCAAGGCATTGCAGCGATCTCGCTTTATCCGGGATCAGTTGCGACGGAGTTCATCGTTGCCAATTCTGAACGCACAGGGGGTGACTTAAGCCATGCTCAAACACCATTGGGCGTTGGCCGAACGGTGCCTGCGCTCGCGCTCGCGGAAGATTTGATGACTCGAACCGGCACGATCCAGTGGGTTGAAGACTTGAGTCGTGAGTTTGATATTCGGGATGAAGAGGGTCGTTTAGCGCCTGCGTATCAAAGGCGAGGAGAATAACTTTTAGGGTGAATCTCTCGTCTAGATCGCCTAACCTAGAAGCGCTCCACTAGGGGCTCGTTTTCCCGAAGCCATAGCATCCACGCACATTGCGCTACCGGAAATCTTGTTTGCTGATCAATGCCTCGCAGACACACTTACGAGGCACTCATCAGCGGACGGCTAAGACTTAAATCATTACATTCTCAATCAGGAGATTCTCATGGCAGCCTATTTCATTGCTCAATATCAGGTAAATGACGCGGCACTCTACGCAGAATATGGTGCTGGAGCCGGACCTACGGTCGCGCAGTATGGTGGCGAAGTGCTGGTGTTTGACGTGGCTGCTGAGACCATTGAAGGCGAAGCCCCAGGGCCACAGACCGTCGTGATCAAGTTTGATTCCACGGACGCGGCCAAGGCCTGGTATGAGTCATCAGAATATCAGGCAGTCGTCGGCAAACGCCTGTCCGCCACTGCCGGCTTCTCAGTACTGTCCCAAAGCATGAACGTGGGCGGTTAAGTCAGATAAGCACCCATTTTTTCTGTTCAAACCGCCCTCAGTGCCAATGCGTTGAGGGCGTTTTCGTGGGCATATCCTCTACAAATGAATCGGTCGCCCGAAGGCTTGTAGCACGCTCTCGTGCATGGCCTCCGACAGCGTTGGATGCGGAAAGACGGTATCGATCAGTTCCTGCTCGGTCGTTTCAAGATTAATCGCAATCGCGAATCCTTGAATTAGCTCCGTCACCCCCTCCCCGATCATATGAGCACCGAGCAATGCACCCGTGGCGTCATCGAAAATGGTTTTGATGAGGCCCTCCCCAGCCTGGCTGGCGACGGCTTTGCCATTGGCGTAAAAAGGAAACCGACCAACCTTGATCGCTCGATCCCCCGCATCTTGCTCACGCAACCCGATACTCGCCACTTGGGGCGCTGAATAAGTGCACCCTGGGATACGATCACGACGAAGCCCATGAGGCTGCTTGCCCGCGATCACTTCAGCAACAATAATCGCCTCGTGCGTTGCCTTGTGCGCGAGACAGGGTCCACCAGCCACATCGCCAATCGCATAGATTCCAGGCACACGCGTCCTTTGTTCAGAGTCTACCGCCAAAAATCCTTGCTCTAGCGAGAGCCCGACATTTTCAAGACCAAGGCCTTCGACATTGGCTGAAACCCCGACAGACATAATGCAGGCATCAAAACGTTTCGACTGACCATTGAAGACCGCTTGCAACTGCTTCTTACCTGACAGGGATTCCAGCGGCGTTTGGGTATGTACCTCAATGCCTTGCTCAATGAGCGAGGCTTTGGCAAATGCGGAGATTTCGTGATCTTCCGCGGGTAACACCGCATCGGCTGCTTCAATGAGCGTCACCTTAGAACCTAAAGCACTGTAGAAACTTGCAAATTCCACGCCGATCGCGCCTGCACCCACAATCAGTAGGCGTTTGGGTAAAAACGCGGGGGTCATGGCCTCTCTTGCAGTCCACAAATGATCGCTTTCGCATTCAATATGGGGGAGATGACGAGCTTTCGCGCCAGTTGCAATCACGATGGCGTCAGCCAAGAGTTCTCCAGAAGCCGACAACCTAATCTGACCAGCACCGAGAATCTCGGCATGCTCCTTAAATACCGTGATCTTATGCTTGCGCATGAGACCACTGATCCCATTGCTCAAGGTCGCAGCAGCCTCACGCGACTGCCCGACCATGGCCTCTAGATTCACTTCAAAACCTTTCACTGAAACACCAAAATCAGCCGCATGACGCATATGCCGGATAAGATCCGCCCCATGCAGAAGAGACTTCGTTGGTATACAACCCCAATTCAGGCAGGTTCCCCCAAGGGCTTCTTTTTCCACCAAAGCAACAGACAAGCCCTCCTGCGCAGCTCGAATCGCTGCCGCATATCCGCCTGGACCACCCCCAATCACGACACAATCAAATTCCTTCATACGAGCAACCTATAGGGTTCGGATAACAACTCAACCACGGTCGCCAAAAACTCTGCCGCGGGCGCACCATCGAGGACCCGATGATCCCAGGTCAACGATAGATTCATTTGTTTCGTTCTGACGGGCGTTTCACCATCCCAACTGAGGCCATCGTATATCTGATTCACTCCCAAAATACCCGATTGGGGGCGATTGATAATGGGCGTGAACGAGTTCACCCCGAACATTCCCAACGCAGAGACCGTGAAGGTGCCGCCCGCGTAATCGTCAAGCCCGAGCGCGCCTGCTCTCGCAGCCGTTGCTAGGCGGGCGCTCTCAATCGCAATATCCTGAAGTGAGCGCTGATCCGCATCGCGAATCACCGGCACAAGAAGCCCCTCGGGCACGGCAACCGCAAGCCCTACGTGGACATCCCTCATGAGCTCAATCGAATCATCTTGATATTGGCTATTCATCTGCGGGTGCAGGCGCAAGGCTTTCGCCACCGCTCTAATCACAAGATCCGTGTAGGTGGGCTTGGCGACCCCTTCCCACTCCTTCACCAATTGGCTTCGCAGACGTACCGCGTCATCCATCGTCGCGGTCATATCCATACTTAACTGAGCCGTCTCCTGGAGACTTTCATACATACGCGTAGCAATTGTTCGGCGCATGCCTTTGAGAGGGATTCTCTGTCCAGGATGGAACTCACTGCCCGAGGCGGCGGCAGTTTTCGATGCACCTGACGACCCTTTGTTGGACTGCGCTTCAATATCCGCTTGGATGATTCGACCGTTGGGACCGCTGCCCGATATCAAAGCCAGATCCAATCCGCGTTCGGCAGCCATTCTCTTCGCCAAGGGCGATGCCAGTACTTCTTGCGCGGGCCTGCTGACCGGTTGGCTAGGCATCGATGCCGATGAAGCCGACGCGGCCTGCACATCCCGCTCAATGATGCGCCCGCCTGGCCCGGATCCGCGCACCATTGCAAGGGAGACGTTGAGCTCTGACGCCAAACGCCGCGCCGCCGGCGATGATTTTAATCGTCCATCTGGGAGCCCGGGTTCAGCGACTGCTTGAACGGCAGAAGCGCTTGCGAGCACCGGTGCTGGCGCAACTGAAGGCGCCTCGATCTCAACGCTCGACGTGTTGGCATCGGGACTCCCTGCTTGCCCTGAGAGCGCCCCCTCAGGCACAGTCTCTCCGGCAAGATAGATGTAGCCGACCACGTCGCCTGGCGCCAACATGACACCGGGTTCAACCGCATGTTTGACGATACCATCGGCTTCTGCATCCACATCCAGGTTAACTTTTTCAGTTTCGAGAGCGTAAACCAACTCACCCTTTTTAACTGCCGCACCGTCGGCCACGTACCATTCGGAGACCATACCCTCCGTCATCGACATTCCTACTTTGACTAGATAGATTTCTTTTGGCATTTCGCCTCCTCAGTCATTTGAGAAACATTTTGTGCTTGGCAGCCCATGCCATGACACGTTGAATATCTACCACCCCAGGCCCCGTTCGAGAAAGGCTAAGCGTCATGCTGGCGCCTTTAGATAGAACGTGCTCTCTTTCTCCGTCTAGGGCTAAGGCGCAAGGCCCTGCGACTGTAAATGAGCGGCCCAAGGTGACTTTTTGTTGTCGGCGGATGGGTATTTCACTGATTTGCCCTGGAATCATAGGCGCCAACAGCGACCTTCCGCCCTTGCCGAACTCGATCCACAGTCCGACATCCTCCTCGTCTGCAACGGGCGTCAGGAGTCCACCCAAGCTGGTTATGCCTACCCCCGAAGGATCCGCGCGACACAGCAAAGCAGACCGCAAGGTGGACGGATCCAACAGCGCCCGTGCGCCAACGAATTGATCACTCGTTACCACCGCATCGATCAAGGCAATGTCCGCTTCACCGTCGATCTCAATGTCTATGATCTTTTTGCGATCGATAAAACGCTGGGTTTGTGTCCAAGCACTACTTACCAAACCCAATGCCATCCCGGCGATCGTCGCCTCTGCCAGAACGGGAAAAACGTTGTTGGTTCCCGTCGACAGTGGTAGCAAATTGGCTTTTCGCCAGCCTTTGACAAAGGCGCGATTTGTGCCATCGCCCCCTAACGTCATCACCACACGACAATCGGTTTGGGCGAAGGCCTCAGCGGCGGCAACGGTGTCGATGGCACTCGACGTCTTGGGCGTGGGAATGCGCAAGACGGAGAGCTGCCTAGGCAATTTGGATTCAATGATGGCCGTATGAGCGATGCCATGCGCATCATCCATATAAATCAATCGCCGCAGTCCTGCGCTCACCGCGCCGGCCAGCGCCCGCTTGACGATCGCAAACTTCTCACGGTTATCGAAGACCGAGGCTTTACCCGTTAGACGGCGGATATCTTTGCCTGAGGCCGGATTAACAACAAGGCCTGCGGCCATCCTGATTTACATCCCTAGGAGCGTTTTAACTTCACTCACGATCTTGCTTGCATTGGGCACATATATCTTCTCTAGTGCCGGACTGAAAGGCACCGGCGAAAAAGGTGCGCCAACCCTACCAATTGGAGCGTCGAGATAGTCAAACGCCTCTTCCTGCAGCTGCGCAACGATCTCGCCACCAAACCCCCCGAAACGAACCGCTTCGTGCACAACAAGCGCCCGGTGAGTCTTCTTCAAAGATGCCACCGCGGTTTCGGTATCAAAAGGTTGCACGCTGCGAACGTCGATGACCTCACATGAGAGTCCATCGGCTTCTAGGGTTTTAGCCGCCGATAACGCCTCGACCACCATCCGACCCATCGCGAGAATGGTGAAGTCGCTACCCTGTCTGACAACCTCAGCTTTGCCAATGGGCACTTCGTACATGGCCTCGGGCACCTCTGCAGACATCGCAAGGCTCGCCTTGTTGAGCACAACGAACACAGGGTTGTCATCTCTTGCCGCTGCAATAATGAGGCCCTTAGCGTCATAGGCGTTTGAGGGCATAACGACTTTCACACCCGGCAAATGGGCCAAAATTGCTTCCCAACTTTGCGAATGTTGCGCTGCGAGGTTCATGCCTGCCCCCGCCATGGTCAACACAGTAATCGGCAGTGTTGCGCCACCGCCGAACATAAAGCGCATCTTGGCCATTTGGTTGGCCACTTCGTCCATGCACTCACCCAAGAAGTCCATAAACATAATATCCAGGATCGGACGACAGCCGGTCGCCGCCGCACCAACGCCCAGACCAATAATGCCTTTCTCGCTAATGGGTGTATCGATGATCCGATGCGCGCCGAATTGATCAATTAACCCCCGATAGTACCCATAGACACTGCCAGCCTCGCCGACGTCCTCGCCTGCCACAAAGGCGTTGTCTTGCTCTTCAAGTACTTGTCTGACTGCTTCTGTGATCGCCAACACATAGGGGATGGCTCGACCCTCTGTTTTAACCGCTTCACTCATGCCGAGGCTCCCAAGCTATAAACATCTACGAGTAAATCTTCTGGTGACGGATAAGGCGATGATTCGGCAAACGCGATCGCCTGCTCAATATCAGCATTCACCTCAGCGTACACCTGATCGATTTTCTTCTGATTTAACACTTTTTGTTTAACCAACACTTTTTCAAAGCTTGAAATCGCATCCTTCGCCTTCCAAGCCTCGAGCTCCTCATCGGTGCGATAGCTGAGCCCCATACCCCGGACGCCAACATGATCGTAAAAACGATAGGTCTTACATTCTAAAAGCGTCGGCCCCTCACCTTTTCGTGCCCGATCAATAGCTTGACCTGCGGCTTCATAGACAGCCACCACATCCATGCCATCAACAACCACCCCTGGCATCCCATAGCCTGCGGCGCGATCAGCAACATCGACAATCGCTTGATGGTTTGCTTGCGATGTGTACTCACCATAGCCATTATTTTCACAGACAAAAATACAAGGCAGCTTGTAAAGCGCCGCCATATTTGCGGCCTCATGAAAACTGCCTTCATTGCTGGCGCCGTCACCAAAAAAGGCAACTGAGACCTGTTTTGTCTTTCTGAATCGATTAGAAAACGCTGCGCCCATTGCAATCGGTGGACCTCCACCGACAATGCCGTTCGCCCCCAACATGCCGAGTGCCATGTTGGAGATGTGCATGCTGCCGCCTTTGCCCTTGCAATAGCCTGTTACCTTGCCAAAAAGTTCGGCAAACATTTTCGAGAAGTCACCCCCTTTGGCAATCAAATGGCCATGACCGCGATGCGTGCTGGTGATGTAGTCATTGTCAGCAAGATGCAGCATTACGCCAGAAGCAACCGCTTCTTGGCCCACATAGAGGTGCAATGCGCCTGGAATCTTTCCATCTTCCATGAGCTTGCCAGCTTCTTCCTCAAAACGGCGGATCCTCACCATTTTCAGGTGTAACTCTTGAAGCATTTTATTCGTCAGTTTCTTTGCCATAACGTCCCTATTTCATTCCTGATCCCACGCACCTTCAGCACGCTTTTGGGCCCCGTGCATCAAGCCACGCGTCCATCGCGCTCGCTTCCTAACGGGCCCAGCCTCTAAGAGCAATCGGCCGGTCATGATGCGGGCTTTGTCGACCCATCGTCAAGGATGCGGCCAGGATTCTTGTACGTAAAACAACAGATCTACGCATCAGTCGTAAAAAAATCCGCCCTTGCCGTGCCTGTTTCATCGTACACGGGCTCAGCCGCATCGATGCGATATTTAAGAACATCCGCACCTCGAATACCGAACTGAGCCAACGCCACGCGCATGTCTTGATACCAATGATTACTAAAGTGATTCTCCAGCGCAGCTTGAGAGGCCCACCGTTCAAAAACCCTGATACGCCCAGGCGTGAGTGGGTCTGGACACCAATCGTAATCCATGATGCCTTCTTGAGTGAGCGCGCCTTCAATCAGCGGCTTCGCTGCCTTCATCGCAGCATCCATTTGCTCGGGATCGATATCCACGGTCCCAGAAATAATAATCTTCATTCAACCTCCTTTATTTTTTCTCTGTGCCCCAACCAAAGCGCTGGTTCTTCACTCACCCACAACTTTCGTGTCGAGCACCCCCTTCGACTCGAATACGAAAGACCGCGCCCAGTGCCCGGCGGATCTAGACCTCTCGCTGTGGCGCCTCTTGCATCAGACTGGCGCGCCTCGGCCGAGCCATCAACCATCGCCCGAGAGAGATATCATCTCAACTCTACTACGCCTTATTTTTGCTGGCCCCTGTTTGGGGTTTGAGGCCCGCGTTTCGAGCCGCTTCACGATCAATATCCTCAACATCACTTAACATATCGCGGACTGTGCCCTTCAACCAAGATACGATCTCCTGAATCGAGCGTCGATTGGGTGCCAGCCCCTGGGAGTGCGTGTTGATCGCGATACCCTCGAGCAGATAGCGAGTCGCCATTGTGGCTATTGAATATTGGCTCGACAGGGCTAAATCGGGAAAGATTGCTTGGGAGCGCTCTTGCCATAAGCTTTCAAATGCTCGTTGAGCCGGTTCGAATGTTGCCCGCAGTTCCTCATCGGTTCTCGCGGCCACGAGCAGTTCGCAGTAAACGCTAAAGAGCGGGGATTGAAGTTGCCGCCAGAAGACTTCGATACCCTCTTCAATCAAGGTATGTTCAGAGTCCTCGTTAAGATCCAGCAAATCACGCTCGTATTCCTGAAGCCGTCGCCGATGCATATGTTCCACGGCAGACTTGACGAGATCTGCCCGTTGAGGGAAGTGATGCAACATGGCTCCCCGAGAAACCTTGGCGTGTTTCGATATTTTTTCCGTGGTGGTGCCGCGAAACCCGTAAAGGAGAAAGCAATCGAGCGTAGCTTCCAAGATTTGATGACGTGTCATTTCACTCTTGGTTTGCTGCCACGATTTCTTATCGCGATCCTCCTTCCCATCTTGAGCTGCGTCAGGTCGACCTATCATCAATTGAAGAACCCTTATGGATCAGTGAATCACGATTTACTTCGCTCCATCGTAAAGGGATACTGCTGATCATCGCAAGACAAGTGCGTGGTTTTAACCTATGCCCGACGCATCACCTCATGTTCTCCTCATCACGAAGGGTCATCCCTTTGATAAGGGCGCATTTTTCGGCATGTTCGATTCGCTAGAGATCAATTACACTCATGTCGAGCAACCGCTTGCAGCAAACATTCTCTCAGTGAGCACTTGCGAGCCATACGATGCGTTGGTTTTTTATGACATGCCCGGCATCCAGTTCGGCGAATCTTCACCTCAATTTTTAACACCAAGCGACGAATTCAAATTTAACTTCCAAGCCCTCCTCGAAGCGGGACAAGGGATGGTGTTCCTGCATCACGCAATAGCTGGTTGGCCTGAGTGGGACGCCTATGCCGATATTCTGGGCGGACGGTTTTTATACCTACCGCAGGCGATGCGGGGCGAACCTCGCCAAGACAGTGGCTACCGCCATCAAGTCACACACGAACTCAGCGTCACAAATCCCGATCACCCAGTCGCGGCCGGTATACCTGCCACATTCTCGATGACCGATGAGCTCTATCTTTTCGAAGTGTTTGAAGACGAGGTGGACCCCTTGCTCACGAGTAATTACACCTTCGATGACGCTCATTTCTTTTCAGCGACGAAAGCCGTTCGAGATAAAGTCATGTTCTCTAATGAGGGCTGGTCGCACGATCCCGGCAGCCCGCTAGTCGGCTGGACCAAACAGGTTGCCGCCAGCCGTCTCACCTATTTGCAGGGCGGCGATGATCCGGTCGCCTACGCGAATCCTCACTATCAACGCCTGATTCAAAACGCCATTGATTGGGTTGCTAGACGCACAGGTTGACAAGTTCTCGCTGACTCAGCATCCGGAAAGATCCGTATCGAGTCTCTTCGACCAAGCCTCACTTGATCAACTCATAACCGACCCCCGACCTGACTTTCTGTCCGCATTTCCTGCGCTCAGCCCTGACGCCCCCTTAGGGCAAGCCACGAGGTCAGGGAGACTGCCATACTGATGCCGCGTCGTCATGGCCGACCTCAATCCTCAAGACATGGGTACAGCCATGCACATCAATTCCGAACCCAGTGTCCAGAAAACCGTCTTGACTGACTCTTTTTCTATCCCTAGGCTACTGAATCCCGCAGCGAAGGTGCGTGTCCCCGGTTGCAGTCAGAGAACCCATCGTTATGACCCCTGAGATCCAGCGCGGTGCGCATCGCGACATGAAAGCCATCGTTACCGGTGCCAACAGCGGCATTGGGCTCGCCACAGCTCACCGACTCCTGAACGAGGGTGCCCGGGTGCTGATGGTTGACCTGGCGGAGGCGGCGGCGATTGAGCATCCGGCGGCAAGCTATCTCCGAGCGGATGTTGCCGGCGAAGAGGCCCATGAAAAGATTGCTACCACCGCAAAAGACCATCTCGGGGGGATTGATTTTCTTATCAATAATGCAGGGATGGTCGGTGGTGGTCCTGTTGAATCCATGACCTTCGCCGATTGGGGTCGCATCCTCGATGTCAACCTCTCGGCTGTATTCCGGCTTTGCCAAGCGAGCATTCCTTTATTGAAACAAAGCGCTCGAGGTCGCATCGTCAACATCGGATCCATCATGACCACGCTTGCTGGCGTCGGCATGGGCGCATACACCACGTCCAAACACGCGGTCGCCGGACTCACCAAAACGCTCGCACTGGAACTGGGCGAATTCGGTATCACTGCAAACTTCATTCAACCCGGCGCCATTGTCACGGGTATCACTCAAGCATCGCTGGACGCGGGTCCTGAGTTTGAGCGTTTTTGGTCGGAGAAATCCGCGCTAGGGCGACTCGGTCGGCCGGAAGATATCGCCGCCGCCATCAATTTCCTTGTGAGCGAAGATGCCAGCTTCATCACGGGTCATGGGCTCGTGGTGGACGGTGGCGTGATGAGAAAGGCTTGACCTTTAGCGACTTAACTTTTCAACTAACCTTACTTAACCCAACCCTAAAATCGATTAAAGGAGCAATGAACCATGGATCTACAACTCAAAGGTCACAATGTACTTGTGACAGGCGGCACCAAAGGCATCGGACGCGCCATCGTGGAAGTGCTTTCAGATGAAGGATGCAACATTGCCCTGTGTGCGCGAAATGCGGATGACGTTAATGATGCGGTAGAAGCCATTTCTGCCAAGGGCGTCAAAGTCGTGGGCCAGCAGCTCGACGTGGGTGATGGTGATGCGTTTAAAGCTTGGATTGCTGAGGCTGGCGAGGCGCTCGGCGGACTCGACGCCTATGTTTCAAATGTGAGCGGTTCCAATGCCCCAGGGGATGCTGGATGGAAATCGCACTTTGACTACAACATCATGTCCGCGGTTCACGGTGTTGAAGCATGCCTGCCCTTTTTTGAAAAATCCTCAAATCCAAGTGTCGTAATGATTTCAACCACTGCCGCTCTGGAGCATTTCATTAATGCCGGGCCTTACAACGCCATGAAAGCGGGTCTTTTGAATTACTCAGGCGCATTGGCCCAAGAACTGGGTGCCAAGGGCATCCGCGTCAATGCGATCAGCCCAGGCCCGATCTTCATTGAGGGCGGCTCATGGGACAAAATTAAACAAGCGATGACTGCGTTCTATGACTCAACGGTTGCGCAAATCCCCCTCGGCAGAATGGGCACTGCTGACGAAGTCGCCGCTCAAGCTGCGCTTTTGATTAGTCCAAGAGGCGGTTTTACCACCGGAACCAACGTGGTCATCGACGGCGGTCTCACCAAGCGCATTCAATATTAATCTTAACTTATGAGGGGGACGGGCATGTCAG
>CAYZUV010000008.1:0-2798 GCA_964481245.1 uncultured Pseudomonadales bacterium | reverse complement strand
CTCACCAAGCGCATTCAATATTAATCTTAACTTATGAGGGGGACGGGCATGTCAGAACCCGCGATTCAGGCTTATTTAGTGGCTGCAGGTGACTTCCACGACATCGATTTTGCTCGATTGGAATTGCTCAAGCTGCTCGCCGAGCACGAGAACATTCGTACGACAGTAGCAAGCGATTACAGCGATATCGAAGGGATTCAGGCTTCGGATTTTTTAATCTCCTACACTTGCAACTTGGTACCGAGTGAGGCCGAGCAGGCAGCCCTTAAGGCCTTCGTTGAATCAGGGAAGAAATGGTTCGCGCTACACGGCACCAATTCAATTCTTGAGTTCACCGACGCGGGGGTCGCGTGCCCCGAAACCGCACCTATTTTCATGGAGACCTTGGGCTCACAGTTTATGGCGCATCCGCCGATTCAGCCTTTCACGGTTAAGACCACGCAACCGGATCATCCGTTGGTAAAAGGTGTGGGAGAGTTCGAAACCGACGATGAGTTGTATCTTTGTAAGGCGCTGGCAAAGCTTGAGGTGCTCCTGCACACGGACTTTACCGGCGAGGCCTCAGGCTTTGTTCATGCCGACTGGCCTGACGATGAGCCAAGGCCCGTCTACTACATCAACCGTCTGGGAGAGGGCGAAGTGCTCTATCTCAACTTGGGTCACTGTCGTGGGCACTACGATATGCAGCCGCGAGTCCCCTATTACCCTGTCATCGAGCGGGGCTCATGGGAAAAACCTGAGTACTACGAGTTGCTGAGGCGAGGCCTTAAGTACTGCGCCGGGGTGTAACACGCATGGCTCGTCCATTTCGATTTGCGGTTCAAAGTTTCAATGCTGCATCAGGCGCCGACTGGGCGACCAAGGTCCAACGCGCTGAATCGCTGGGCTACAGCGCCTTCCACTTAGCAGACCACATTATCGGGCCCGGACCCGCGCTGTCTCGAACGAATCATCCGATTCAGGGACTCGCCGCCGTGCCCGCGATGGCTTACGCAGCCGCGGTGACCAAGTCGATCCGCATTGGCTGCCGAGTCTTTTGCGTTGACTACCGACTACCGGTGGTTCTGGCCAAAGAAGCCATGACGATCGACTTACTCTCCAATGGCCGCTTGGAGCTCGGTTTGGGTGCTGGGTGGCTCAAAGATGAATACGAGGCGGTTGGTCTGACGATGGATACGCCGGGGACTCGTATCAGCCGATTGGAGGATGTCATTCGAGCGGTGAAAGCCTATTGCAATGAAGACGAGTTAGCCGTCAACAACGAATCCGTTCAATGGAATGAATTTCAGGGACTGCCCAAACCGGTCCAAACACCCCATCCCCCCATTATGATCGGCGGTGGATCGAAACGCGTGCTCACGCTTGCCGGGCAAACCGCGGACATCGTGAGTTTTAACTTTAACAACCGCCAAGGCGTCATCGGCCCCGATGGCGTTCAAATGTCTACGGCGGCTGAAACAGCCAAAAAGCTCGATTGGATTAAAGCTGGCGCCGGTGATCGATTTGATCAAATTGAGCTCGAAATAGGCGCTTATTTCACCTTTGTCACGGATCAACCGGACCCGATTGTGTCCATGTTCTCCCAGAATTTCGGTTTGCCAGAAGACGAGATGCGCCAACATCCGCACGCGCTCTTTGGCGGGGTCTCGGCCATCTGCGATGAACTGGAACGCCGAAGAGAAGCCTATGGCATCTCTTACATCACGGTTGGTGAGGACAATATGGACAGCTTTGCCCCTGTCGTTGATCGGCTAAACGAGCACTAAAGCAGGTCCAACCTAACGATCCATTTAATGACCAACATAAGGAGGCCCTGATGAGTCTTCAAGGAAAAACCGCCGTTGTGATTGGCGCATCTGGACAGCACAACTTTGGCGTGGCCATCGCTCGAGCATTTGCCGCGGACGGCGCGAAAGTCATCGTGTCAGGCCGCCGAATAGAGCCTCTAAAAGCACTCGCTGACGAACTGGGGGGTCTTGCGATCGCTTGCGACATGAGCGATGAAGCATCGATACAAGCCCTTTTTGAATCCGCCAGGGAACAAGCAGGACCGATTCACATCGCGGTCAACAGTGCCGGCGCACTGGCGGGGAATCCTATAGCCGCACTGACTCGAGAGGCCATTCAACCCACCTTGGATGTCTCGTTTACGGGCGCATTGCTGATGTTTAGATACGCGGCTGAGGCCATGACCGAGGGCGGGTCAGTCATTACCATCTCGTCGCTAACCGCAAGACTTCCAGGTCCTGGCCTCGCCGTTTATGCAGCAGCCCGTGCGGGCATCGATTATGCGATCAAGATTGCCGCAGTCGAGTACGGACCTCAAAACATCCGCTTCAACTCCATTGCGGCGGGTCTTATTCGAACCGACATGACGGACGCAATCTTCGAGCACAGCGATTCCGAGGCGCGCTTCATTCCTCATATCCCTGCGGGACGCATGGGAAATATCAACGACATCGCACAAACCGCTTTGTGGCTGGCCGACGATGATCGATCAAGCTTTATCAACGGCCAGTTGATTGACGTTTCCGGTGGTCAACACAATGGTCAACTACCGCACTAGCCTGCGGCGCTTCGAGCCTGTGGACCCAAAGAACCACGCTAGCCAAGAGACACTCAATACGAAGGACTGACGCCATGACCACATTGCTTGCTCATATTGAAATCAAACCGGGGTGCGAGGCGCAATTTGAAGCCATCATGGAAGACATGGTGACCCACACGATGAATGAGGAAGAAGGCGTCCTTCGGTACGAATACTTCAAAGGTCAGAAGCCGAACTTTTATTACTGTTT
>CAYZUV010000007.1:18343-25418 GCA_964481245.1 uncultured Pseudomonadales bacterium | reverse complement strand
GAAATCCCAGAAGACCGGTGTCACCTCGTTTTTGGTCGCCCGGAAACGGAAATTCACGTTCTAGCCGAGGAAATCGGTGCGGACCTGATTGTGGTCGGCAGCCATGGTCGCCATGGACTTGCCTTGCTGCTCGGCTCAACCTCGACGGGTGTACTGCATGGTTCTCCCTGTGATGTGCTTGCCGTCCGCGTCGGCGAGTGACCGATATCAGCTGATTGTTAAGTTTCATGATGAAAACAGACGCCAGGCGCCTTTTGCCGCTCGCGCCTCGGTGCCTAAGTACCTATCGGCGAGCATGGTCCGCAACAGTCGCCGTTCCAGAAGCCTTAGAACGAAGCACTTTTCTTCAGTCCTTTCGCCAAAGGAAACTCCGCTTGAGGCGACTGACACGCCTTGACTTTGGGCGCGTTCATCCGCGTCTTTCAATGATCATTCCACTGCTACTTGGTCTGCTCTTACCGAGCGTTGCTTGGACTGCAGAAGTGATTCACTCTCCAGCGCTCGAGGGCGACACTCGCCAAGAAGCGGCAGCCTCCTCCAGCCCGAATGCAACACAGCGAACCGAGCAAGAAAACCCGCTGCGCTTTGACCTCCTAAACACGCAGAGACAGCGGGCTGCACAACGCGAACGCTATCGACTCGCAATGATCGACGCACGCCAAGGCAAAGCATCCGATGCAAGAGCCGCAATCGTTGAGCTTGAAGGTTATCCGCTCGTGCCGTACTTGGAATATGAGATTCTGCTTAATCGCGCTCGTTCCAGCGATGACGACGTCTTGACCTTCATCTCTCGATACGAAGCCCTACCGATTGCGCCCTTCTTGCGCAGACAATTCAGTCTCTATCGCATGAACCAAAAAGCCCCCAGCGGATTCCTAAAATTTTACCGGCCTGGGGAAGGCGACAGCGAAATGCGGTGCTATCACGCAAGAGCCCTCTGGCAGAAGGATGAGATTGCTGCGGCGATGGCCGCCACCCAAGCACTCTGGCTGACGGGCGAATCGCAACACAGCAGCTGCGATGTTTCCTTCGCCAATTGGCGAAAACGAGACGGCCTGACACCAGAACTCGCGTGGCAGCGATTTGAATTGGCACTCTCAGCCGGCGAGCGGCGCCTGGCTGATTATCTGGTTCGCTTTCTCGACGCGCCTCACAAAGCGTTGGCGAATCGAATGAAATCCTGGCTTAAGAGCCCAGGCCAACACTCAATCAAGAATGCCTTTGATTTGACCGATCCCAGCCAACGAAGGCTCGGTGTTCTGATCTTAAGACGCTTGATTCGCGTTGACCCGGAGGAGGCAAGCAGCGCTCTTCGCCACTACGAGGGGACCAACACCATCTCGGCCGAAGACCTGCGTGAACTTCAGTTCCAGTTGGCTAGGACGGTGACCGTTGACGAGCATGACTGGGCGTTACTCAACGCGCTGCCTGAGGCAGTTAGGCGCACACCCGATATTTTGGAGATGAGCATCCGGCGCGCCATCCGGGAATCCTCTTGGCCGTTGGCAGCAGCGCTCATTACCCAACTGGATGAAGAGACCGCAACGCGACCTGTCTGGCGTTATTGGAAGGCCCGTCTCTCGCTCACACGGATCGCAGAAGAAAATATCTTGGCAGAGAGAACAGAAGAGACTATTCCTGCATTCGAGTCGGCCGCAAAAGCGCTCTCAGACCTGGCGCAAGAACGCGAATATTATGGTTATTTGGCTGCGTATCTTCTCGATCTGCCGCTCAAATTGAACAACGTTCCCATCGCTCGAGACCAAAACAGTGTGCTGAATCTTCGCGCCGCACCCGCAGCTCAGCGAATTGAGGAACTGCTCGCCCTCGATCAAATCACCGATGCACGGCGAGAATGGTTTACCTTGACTCGAGGCTTTTCCGCGACGGAATTGCTCGTTGCTGCACAGCTTGCCGACGACTGGCAATGGCCAGACATCGCCATCGCGACCGTGGCACAAGCCAAACACTGGGACGATTTATCGATCCGGTTTCCCCACCACTTTAGGTACCAAATCTCGAGAGCGGCTCGCACCGAGGGTTTACCTGAGTCCACACTCTTTGGCATCGCGCGGCGCGAAAGCGGATTCTGGCCAGAAGCCACGTCGAGTGTTGGCGCGAAGGGTTTGATGCAAGTCATGCCTGCCACCGCTCAGCATGTCCTTGAGGCTGCCGAGGAACGACTGGTATTTTCGGACCCTTTTGAGCTCATTGATCCCGATATCAATATCAAATTAGGGGCCGCGTATTTCTCGGAATTGATGAATAGCCATAGCCAAAACCGTATCCTGAGCCTTGCTGCCTACAATGCTGGACCCAGTCGTGTTGCCCGTTGGGATGACCCTGAGCAAGCCCTAGATGCTTGGGTCGAATCTATTCCGTTTGCCGAAACGCGGGCGTATGTTCAAACGATCTTAATGTACAGCTATGTCTACGCTCGCCAGATCAATGAGCCCGCAGAATTCTTATACCCAAGTGAACTTGCTTACTTCAACTCCATACTCCCACTCGATGTCATCGCAAAGCTGCGACAATGGGCTCAAAGCCCTCGGCCCTAAACGATTGAGCCTATTGAATTGGAGAAGACTGCGTGACCCCTTTGTTTGACATTGGCGCCAACCTCACCCATGAATCTTTTGCAGATGACCTAGACCTCGTCCTGCATGAGGCTCGTGCCGTGGGCATTGAGCGACTGATGATCACGGGTTCTGACCTGACGAGCTCTATTGCTGCCCACGAGATGGCGGAGGAACACGCTGGCCTTTGGTCCACCTGCGGGATCCACCCGCATCATGCGGCGCTAGTTAATGACAAAACGCTGGCTGAGCTCGAACGTCTTAGCACAAATAGCTCGGTCAGAGCCTGGGGCGAAATGGGCCTCGACTATTTTCGGGACTTCTGTCCGCGTGAGGTTCAGCGCGCTGCTTTCGAAGCCCAGCTTGAACTCGCAAGTCGCGCGCCCAAAGCACTTTTCCTCCATGAGCGCGATGCCTTCGAAGATTTCTTTCCAATCCTGAATCAGTACCGCGACCGGTTCGGTCAGGTCGTTGTGCATTGCTTCACTGGGAGCGCCGAGGCACTCCGGGCCTACATCGACCTAGACTGCCACATTGGCATCACTGGATGGGTCTGCGATGAACGTCGAGGGCAGCATCTACTGCCGTTGATCAAAGAAATCCCTTCGGATCGACTGCTCATCGAGACCGACGCGCCCTATCTTTTGCCGCGCACCCTGAGACCCAAACCAAAATCCAGGCGCTGCGAGCCGAAACACCTGGTCGAGGTCTGCCGGTTTCTAGCTGAGCTTCTCGAGGTCGAGCCTAGCGCACTCGCGAACCAAACCTTCACCAACGCCAACCACTTTTTTCAAATCCCATGAGCTATCGTCTTTACAGTACCGACGGGTGCCACCTCTGCGAGCAGGCGTTCGACATACTCATCCGCGAGGTCGGACTCGCCCCCGATAGCCTCTCGGTCATCGATATCGCCATGGACGATAGCCTTGTCGAACAATTCGGCGTGTACATTCCAGTACTCGAACGGGCCGGGACCGATGATCGACTCTACTGGCCGTTTTCGGCCACTGAGGCCGCTCACTTCATTCAGTCGAGCGCCTCAAGATGATTTCCAGCGTTTCTGCTGCGACTTTGCGCGATGCTTTGATTAAGATGACGTCTGACCTAACCCAGTGAGAAAGCCTGTGGCCCTTCAGACCTTTGCAGAGAATATCCACTTCGGGGAAGGCCCCCGATGGCATAACGACGCCTTGTGGTGCTCAGACATGCATGGACGCCAAGTCCTTCGTTTCAGCGCAGACGGCGTTGCGAAAGCCATTCTTGAAGTTCCACACCATCCCTCGGGCCTGGGCTGGCGACCCGACGGCACTTTGCTCGTTGTCTCCATGGAAAATCAGCAGGTGTTGCAATTCGACGGCAAGACCGCGTCCATCTGGGCAGACTTATCCGAGCTCACTGACACTCGCTGTAATGATATGGTCGTGGATGTCGAAGGTAGAGCCTACGTGGGTAATTTCGGTTTTGATCTGCATAGAGGGGAGAAACCTCGCCCGACCAATCTCATTCTGATTGACGCTGATGGACAAGCGAGAGAGGTCGCACGAGACCTTAAATTTCCAAACGGCATGATCATCACGCCTGATCAGCGCACATTGATCGTCGCGGAGTCTTTTGGCGCTAGGCTGACCGCATTCTCTATCGAACCCAATGGCGACCTCACCAATCGCCGGATTTGGGCGGAAATCGAAGGCTCATCCCCTGATGGCATCTGCTTTGATGACGCGGGTGGCGTTTGGGTCGCATCCCCGGCCTCTGGCACCTGTTTTCGTGTCGAAGAAGGTGGGCATATCACCGATGAATTAACACCGGAAGCCACGCCTTTTGCCTGTATTCTAGGCGGCACGCTAGGCAAAACGCTTTTTATCTTGATTTCACCAAGCTCACATCCAGACAAATGTGCAGCCGATGCAAAGGGCAAAATTGTATGCCTGGATGTCGCTCACGCGAGAGCCGGCAGCCCATGACCCAATTAATTCGTGTCGCTATCCTGAGCGGCGGGCCGTCAGCCGAGCGCGACGTGTCGCGAGTCAGTGCTGCCGCCGTTGAGGCGGCTCTGAGAGCCATGCCTCGTTTTGAGGTCCACGCGCTTGAGCTCGGAAGTGACACCGCCAGTGCCCTCATCAATTTGAAACCCGACGTAGTGCTCCCAATCCTTCATGGGCCTCCGGGAGAGGATGGCACCTTGCAAGGACTGCTAGAGCTGCTAGCGCTCCCCTACGTTGGCTCTGCGGTTGCGGCGAGTGCACTCGCCATGGATAAGTTAGCCGCCAAGGGGGTTTTTCAGGCCGTGGGGCTGCCCACGGCCAAGTTTGAAGCCGTTCACGCACGAATCGATACACCCTGTTTGAGTGAGAAGCTTGCGAGAGTGAAAGAACGTTTAGGGGAACGTTTGGTCGTCAAGCCCCTAAATCAAGGCAGTGCCCTTGGCGTCACTCGCACCGAGTCCTTTGAGGAACTCGAGCCAGCTGTTCAGACGGCACTCGACTTTGGCGGTGCACTCCTCATTGAAGAGCGAATCGATGGTCGAGAAATGACCGTGGGAATTCTGGACGTTGACGGTGAGTGCCTTGCCTTTCCTGTGATCGAAATCACCATTCCGGACCAGACCTGGTACGACTTCAACCACCGATACACCCAGGGAGCCTCCGCGCATCTGATGCCGGCACCGATCGACGAAGACCTGCGAGCGCAGCTCCAACACGCCGCCATCCTTGCGCATCAGGCGCTCGGTTGTAGGGACTTATCAAGGGTCGACTTTATTGTGAACGATGACTCATTTGTCGTGCTTGAAGTAAACACCATGCCAGGCATGACCCCCACCAGTCTCTACCCAGAGGGGGCGGAAGGCGCGGGGCTTGCGTTTGCGTCGCTTCTAGAACGGCTCATCCAATCAGCGCTGAGCCGTCAATAACTTCAGTTCCCCAAGCGTTAGGGGCTAGCGTCCGGCTTCAGAGATCGTAGCCACGCTCGTTGTGCTGCGTTAGGTCAAGCCCTTCCGTTTCTTCATCGACCGAAACCCGGAGCCCAAGCACTGCATCGACCAACTTGAAAAGAATATAGCTGGCAATCGCGGTATAAAGACCAGTGGCAATCACCCCCGTTACTTGAATCATCAATTGACTAATGATCGTTTCGTCACCCAATCCTTGACCTGAGAAAACACCCAAGGCATCGCTCGCGAACACAGCGGCGAGCAATGTGCCAAGCGCGCCACCGACCCCATGCACAGGAAACACATCGAGAGAATCATCGATCTTAAGTTTTTGCTTCAAGAACACCGTGGCGTTGTAGCAGACAAAGCCAGCCAAAATCCCAATACAAAGGGCTCCGCCTGGGCCCACAAAACCGGAAGCGGGCGTGATCGTGCCTAATCCGGCGACCATCCCGGTCACAGCGCCCAGCGCACTTGGTCGACCAAATTTACTCCACTCGCAGGCGACCCATGTCAGTGCACCAGCAGATGCTGAGATATGCGTCACCAGCATGGCCATCCCGGCATCGCCATTGGCCGCCAGTGCGCTCCCGGCATTGAACCCGAACCAACCCACCCAGAGTAGACCTGCGCCAGTGATCGTCATGGTCATGTTGTGCGGCGGCATTGGTTGGGACGGAAAGCCATGTCTTGGCCCCATCACGACTGCCGCCACAAGCGCCGCCACGCCAGCGGTGACATGCACCACGGTGCCGCCGGCGAAATCGAGCAAGCCCATTTGTCCAAGCCAACCACCTCCCCACACCCAGTGTGTGATCGGGGCATAGACCACGAGCAACCACAACCCTGAAAACGTCAACATTGACGAAAAGCGCATCCGCTCCGCAAATCCGCCCACGATGAGCGCGGGCGTAATGATGGCGAACGTCAATTGAAACATCACGAAGACCGATTCCGGGATATCCCCCGACATCGTACCCTCAGTCACACCACCCAGCAGAAATTGATCGAACCCACCCAAATAATCACTGCCTTCAGAAAACGCGAGTGAATAGCCAATGATTAACCAAAGAAGCGAGACCATGCAGGTAATCGCGAAACATTGCATGAGCACCGAAAGGATGTTCTTGACTCGAACCAACCCACCATAAAATAGCGACAGCCCTGGAATCGTCATCATCAGCACCAGTGCCGTGGAAGTCAGTATCCAGGCCGTGTTTGCGCCGCTTAGTCCGTCATCAGCAAAGACTGAAGGACTCATTAGCAACGCGACAAGGGGTGAGATCATTTGTGCAATTCGCATGTCGGCATCCTATTTCCAGATTTTGGGCTACGGGTGTGAACTGAATGGTCTGGGGAGAGATTCTTTCCTGATCTTGATCGACGCATGCCAGGCGAGTCTTATCTTCAGAGACTCGCTTACCCGGCTTCTAAGTCTAACGGCCACCAGGCTGGATGCCAATGCGGAATGACGGCGTCGAGGTGCCAGCGGCCATCCAATTTAAGCGCTTTGAAGCGAGTGACTGTCCGGATGAGTCTCTCATCTCGATCAACCATCAATCCAGGC
>CAYZUV010000007.1:0-18243 GCA_964481245.1 uncultured Pseudomonadales bacterium | reverse complement strand
GAAGCGAGTGACTGTCCGGATGAGTCTCTCATCTCGATCAACCATCAATCCAGGCAATCCAGGCAATCCAGGCAATCCAGGCAATCCAGGCAATCCAGGCGACCGCATTTGGGCAACAATCGTTCGGCTGCAACTAGTCTACGATTTAATGAAATCCGTATGGAACTAACCGACTCCGGTTGCGGTCTCAGACAATCGTAACTGGCGCACCTACCCGGCTGAGGGGAGGATATCCATCAATCCTAGAACCGCTCCGCTTTTAACATGTGCAATCTCGCGCTTCGACCGCTGTGCGATGAGGGGCAGTTTAAGTGGGCCAAGATGTACGCTTAATGCGATGGCCTCACCGGGACGTTGAGTCGAATGTGGCTCGAAACAATATGCCTTGAAACATTGTGCCTCGAAACAACGCGCTCAGATCATGGAGGCGCTGCAACCGCATGGCCTTCAATTGAGCGCTCGGGAATAGGCGTTCTAAAATCAGCCAGGCCATGGGCTAAAACCCGGGTTCAGGATGCACCCGTTGCACGATGGATTGACGACCAACGCCCATGGGCTGCGAGGTTTGCGACGAAGGTCAAGGAGCGAGTGGCGAAATAGCGCCCGAGTAAAGGAGGCAAGTCACCAGCGAATCTGAGAAAATCTCATGTCCGATCGCTCGCCCAATAACGGCTGCTTGTTTGATTAGTTCTCTCGGCACGGCATCGCATGGCGAAGTGACTTGGCAAGCGCTGTAAGGACACAGGTTGGCGTGTCGTTAGCGTCTCAAGACATCATCAGTGCAGGATTTTTAGCGTGTAGTGGGTGCGGGAAGACCACCACAAATCATGAGCCGGGGCGCGCAAGAGACGAAGAAGACAGGTGCAAGGACCTTGAGTGACAGCAACGATCAATGCGTCGTTATTCCGAACCGGATCCTGGTCGCGCTCGATAGGGTCGCTAACCGCCAAAGACCTGCGTAAGAAGGGTTGCCTTGGCGGTCCAATGAATTAATTAGAACAACACTTTGACAACAAGGACTCTCTAGATTTATGAGTGAGCAACAACCACCGATTCAATCGCTTAGGACCTATCTGCGCGAGCACATTATCGGCCAAACACACCTGGTAGACCGGCTTTTGATCGCCCTTCTCGCCGACGGACATTTACTGGTCGAGGGCGCACCCGGTCTTGCTAAAACAAAGGCTATTAAAACTTTGGCCGAAGGGATTGAGGGCGATTTCCAGCGAATTCAGTTCACCCCTGATCTGTTGCCCTCAGACATCACGGGAACCGAAATCTATCGCGCACAGTCCGGTGACTTTCATTTTCAGCCAGGCCCGGTGTTCAGCAACCTTGTGCTCGCAGATGAAATCAATCGTGCACCGGCAAAAGTGCAAAGCGCGCTCCTGGAAGCCATGGGCGAACGTCAGATCAGTGTTGGCAACGAGACGCGCGCCCTGCCGCCCCTCTTTCTCGTCATGGCAACGCAGAACCCCATTGAACAAGAAGGCACCTACCCGCTTCCCGAGGCACAGTTGGACCGATTCCTACTCCACGTCATGGTGGATTACCCCGATGGCGACGCAGAGAGACAGATTCTTCGCTTGGTTCGAGACGAACAGCGCTCCAAGCATGCAGCGCCTGCGCCCAGTCATCCGTCCATCAGCCAAGCAGACATTTTCGATGCGAGAGCCAAGGTGCTCGATCTGCATATGGAGCCAGTGGTCGAGCAATACATCGTTGACCTTGTGGTCTTGAGCCGAAATCCAGGCGTGCTAGACGAAGCCCTGGCTGGATGGATCAGTTTTGGCGCATCCCCCCGAGGCACGATTGCGCTTGATCTCGCCGCCCGGTGTCATGCGTACCTCGCGGGAAAGGACTTTGTCAGCCCCGACGATGTACAGGCCATTGCGCACGACGCGCTGCGGCATCGCATCATGCTGAGTTTTGAGGCTGAGGCTCAGGGCGTTACGGCCGACCAGGCCGTGAGCCGACTCATCGAGTTGGTCGCCACGGTTTAACGGCAATGAGCAGGGCATCATCTAAGAGCCAAGGATCTGAGGGGCGCGGGATCGTGGCCGATCTCGCAGACCTGATTGCGCTGCGGTTTGAGGCCACTCGTCTGGCGTTACCGAGAAATATTCGCGCGACGCACCCGATTTCCGGTCAGCAGCGATCAAAGATTCAGGGACGAGGGGTGGATTTCTCAGAGGTGCGTCTCTATCAACCCGGCGATGATGTCAGAAGCATTGATTGGCGAGTCACGGCACGAACCGACCGACCGCACACCAAGCTATTCCAAGAAGAAAAAGAGCGCCCAGTGATGGTCCTGATCGACCAGGGGCCCTCGCTCTTCTTTGGTTCAAAAGTCCGCTTTAAATCGGTCGCGGCTGCCCGCTTAGGCGTGATGCTCGCCTGGTCTGCGCTGGGCGAAGGCGATCGCGTGGGCGGCATCATCTTCAATGATGAAGGTCACGACGAGATTCGACCCCGACGAAGCCGCAAGTCGGTCCTTCACCTTGCCAATAAGGCCCTGTCGTATAACCAGTCACTGGTCACTCGCAAGCGCACCGATCATCCTTCGCGACTAGCCGATGCGCTCCTCGCCGCCTATCGCGTCTGTCAACATGGGAGCCTCGTATTTGTCATCAGCGACTTTCGATCGATGGACACTGCGGCAGAAACTTATCTCGCTCAGTTAGGTCGCTTTAACTTGCTCCATGGCATCCATGTCTTTGACGAGCTTGAACGCCAACTCCCACTCCCTGGCCAGTATTCAGTGACGGATGGCCAAGACTTCGTCAAGGTGGACACGGGCGTAGCTACTCACCGCGCACAATACGAGACATCGTTTCGAGACGAGTCAAAACGAATTGAAACGCTGTTTAATCGCGCGGGCGGTGATTACCGTCTGCTAACGTGCGATGCGGCACCTTTAACTTTGCAATTCGACGAAAGCCGCGGACGCGCTAAGAGTGGAGGCCGCTGATGCAGATGCCCGGCGCGGCCAACCCGTTGGAACAATTACGGGACATCCATCTCCCACCTGATGTCCCCGCTTGGCCACCCGCCATTGGCTGGTGGCTGATCGCGGGGCTCGCGCTGCTCATCTTCCTCGTGCTCTTGGCGTGGCTTTGGCGGACGTGGCGGGCAAACGCTTATCGTCGAGAAGCCTTGCGCGCATGCGAGGTGCTCGAAGATCGCATCAAGGGCGCAATGGACTACCGATCGATCATCGTTGAGATATCGACGCTGCTCAAGCGCACGGCGCTCACTGCATTTCCAAGATCCGACGTCGCGGTTCTGACGGGCGATGCCTGGATGCTCTTTCTTGAGGCCCGCAGTGGCGGCGTGTCCTTTTCGGTGGATTCAAGCACGCTGCTGCTCGAGACCGCATTTGGCTCACAACCTGCGCAGGACATCGGCGCAGTCTTACAGCTCTTGCGAGAGGCGCGAGCTTGGATACGCTCGCATCAACGACATCCGGTCTCGGGTACGGGAGGCGGAAATGCTTGAATTCACCTGGCCATGGTTTGCTTGGTTTGGTTTGTTACCCCTCTTAGCTATCGTCGCGCCACCCGTTCAGTCCGAAGAGCTCGCCCTCCGCATGCCGCGATTCGAGCATTTACAAAGCATGGTTCAGGGGCAGCGCGCCAAGCGCCATCGATGGCTCCGTCGATTGGTCGCGCTGCTGATTTGGTTCAGCCTCATCCTTGCTGGCATGCAACCCAAATGGGTTGATGAACCCATCTCTCTGCCGAGCAATGGTCGCGACTTACTTCTCGCTGTTGATATTTCTGGCTCTATGGGCACTGAGGATATGCGAGTCGGTAACAACCAAGTCACTCGACTGGATGCGGTGAAGCAGGTCGTTGGCAAGTTTGTCGAGCTCCGGAAAGGCGATCGACTGGGTTTGATCCTCTTTGGCAGCCAGGCATACCTTCAGGCACCGCTCACCTTCGACCGAGCCACCGTCCGAACCCTGCTAGAGGAGACCCCTATTGGGATTGCAGGGGGTAAAACCGCGATTGGCGATGCCATTGGGCTTTCGGTCAAGCGCCTCCTAGATCGGCCGGCAGAGCACCGCGTACTGATTCTATTGACAGACGGTGTGAACAATGTGGGTGAAGTGGCGCCGCTTCAGGCCGCTCGCTTGGCGGCCGACGAAGGCATCCGAATTTATACGATCGGGTTTGGTGCCGATGAGATGCAAGTATCAGGACTTCTCTTCAATCGAACCGTGAACCCTTCTGCAGAGTTGGATGAGAAGACCCTATCCGAAATTGCGAGCCTCACGGGTGGTATCTATCAACGCGCGCGGTCCACAGCAGAACTTGCGGCTATTTATGAAGCACTCGATCAGATGGAACCTATCGAGCTCGACAGTGATGTGTTTCGGCCTGAGAAATCCCTTTATTTTTGGCCACTCGGTCTGGGCATTACGCTATCGGTGTTCTGGGTGATGAGTTTGATTTTTATGGCAGTCTTTCGCCACCTGCGTTTTCGGCGCGCTTCCTCCAGAATGGATGACACCGATGGAGCGCTTCGTCGTGCTTGAAGCATTCGACACATTTCACTTTCTGCGCCCTCTCTGGCTGCTAGGGTTCGCTATGATCCCTATCCTTAGTTGGTTACTCAATCGATGGGTCGTTCAATCGAGTACATGGCGGCAAATTCTGGATCGGGATCTCGCTGAGCCGTTACTCGTCGCGCGGGCCAAAGGCAGCTGGCTTCGCCCCCTGCCGCTCCTGTTCGTTGTTTGGGTTTTGAGCCTCCTTGCGCTCGCAGGCCCAACTTGGGAAAAAGCACCTCAGCCCATTGTGGTCCGAGAGGATGCCTTGGTCCTTGTGCTTGATCTCACCTGGAGCATGTACGCGACCGATCTGGCGCCGAATCGTCTCACCGCGGCCAAGCGGAAGATTGACGATCTCCTCGAGCGCCGAACTGAAGGCATGACCGGGCTTATCACCTTTGCTGGCGATGCCCACGCGGTCACCCCTCTGACCGACGACATTCGAACCATCAAGGCACTCTTACCTGCGCTCAGGCCCGATATCATGCCGGCGCCCGGTAGTGCCCTCGCGCCTGCGCTCACATTATCAAAGGCACTTTTTGAACAGGCTGGCGTTGCATCAGGCCGGGTTCTGGTGATCACCGATGAAATTCGCGACCCCACCAAAGCGCGTTTGGCCGCAGCTGCTCTCGGGGACGCGTTCGCTTTATCGCTCTTGGTGGTGGGCACGGCAGAGGGAGCGCCCATTGCCATCGAGGGCAGTGCTCAGTCCGCCTTTCTGAAAGATGCTAACGACAATCTTGTCTTACCGGCAGTCGATATTGCGGCGCTTGGGGATTTCGCTCAGGACACAGGCGCACTGATCAGCGCGCTCACCCTAGGTGAAGAGGATTTAGATCGCCTTTTACCTGTGCAGCTTGAGCTTGATGATGTATTCCGATCCCTCGATCGAGAATTCGATCTATGGCAAGAGTTCGGTGTCTACCTTTTGCTTCTAATCGTACCGCTCGCCGCACTCAGTTTCCGACGTGGTTGGGTTTGGTCGCTGGTGCCTATGCTCTTATTCCAAGGGGAACCCGCACAGGCCGATTGGTGGCAGAACCTTTGGCAAACCAAAGATCAGCAAGGTCAGGCGGCCTTTGAATCCGGCGACGCTGAACGCGCGGCATCACTCTTTGAATCCAATCGCTGGGCAGGCGCCTCCCACTATCGAGCGGGAGACTTTGCCGCGGCCGCTGAGCAATTTGGCGTGCGCGCAGAAGATGCGGACGATTGGTATAACCAGGGCAATGCACTTGCGCAGCTCAGCCAAACAGAACAAGCCATAGCAGCTTACAACCAAGCGCTCCTTCGGGACCCTGAACACGAAGATGCCGCCTTCAACAAGGCGCTGCTTGAGCAGATGCAGCAAAGTCAGGAGCAGGAGGATTCGAGCGACACCGATAGCGATCAGTCAGGCAAGCAAGATAGCGAAGGCCAACAAAGCGATTCGTCCGACGAGCAACAGGGCGACTCGAGCGAAGCCAGTGAAGACAATGCCGAGGAACCTGCGCCGTCGGAGCCAGATGAGGACGAGAGTGAAGAGGAGCAAGGGAGCGAAGAGCCATCGGAGCCCACTGACGAACCGTCAGATTCAGCGCAAGAGACTGAAGCCGAAGCCGCTGAGGGGGAGCTCGACCCCGAGCAAAAACAAGCCATGGAACAATGGCTTAAGCGTGTGCCAGATGACCCCGGCGGGCTTCTCAGGCGAAAATTTCAACAACAATTCGAGGATCGCGTCCGCAGCGGCGACATCACTCGCAAAGACTTTGAGAGAAATTGGTAGTGTTTAAACGTTTCATTTATCTCGGCGTGTTCTCTTGGATCCTTTCGATCGCCAGTTATGGAGTCCAAGCGAGCGTCACGGCGACGGTTGACCGCAATCAGATCACTGAGTACGACCTACTCACCCTGACCCTACGGGTAACGGGTGATGAGTCCGGCACGCCAGACTTGGCACCTGTCGAGCAAGACTTCGAGATCGTGGGGCAACAATCGCAGCAGAACAGTTCGATTTCGATCATCAATGGCCAGCAAACTCGTCGTTCCTATGTGGACCATGTGGTCACACTCAGGCCTAGGCAATTGGGCAACCTGGTCATTCCACCTATCACCGTCGGCACCGAGCGAACCGATGCCATTGCAGTCGCCGTGGTTGCGCAATCGAAAGCCGTGCGAGAGCGCATGCAGCAAATCCTGTTTTTCGAGACGCTGGTTGATCGGAGCAGTGTCTACGTTCAAGGTCAACTGATCTACACCGTCAGGCTCTACTACGCAGATTCCATTTCAGGGGACTTCCCCGCGCCACCGGAACTCGAAAGCAGCATCGTTGAAATTCTGGAAGACGAAAAACGCTTCGAAACTATCGTCAATAATCGACGCTACTATGTCCTGGAAAAACAATACGCAATTTTCCCGCAACAGAGCGGCTCGATCGAGCTGAAACCAGAGACATTCATCGGCACTCGAGGCCGCGGCGGCTTGTTCTCCAGTCGGGAGCGAGTCAGCGCCGTCTCAGAAGGACATCGGATCACGGTCAAACCACAACCGACCACCTTCTCCGGTCGCTCGTGGTTGCCCGCCAGCGCGTTCACTGGCGAGCAGGAAATCAATCTACCGGATGGATTGCCTAAGGTCGGCGACCCCATCAATCGAGTCATCAAATTAAGGGGTATCGGCATCTCTGAGTCACTAATGCCGGAAGTTAGCCTTCTTGAACCCCCCGGTGCTCGCGTCTATGTCGATCAGCCGGTAACCGATGAATTTTCAGATGCTCGAGGATTGAGCGCTGAATCTTCAATCACCGCGGGCATTGTGCCTACGGCGCCCGGTGAATTAATTCTCGAAGAAATCCGCATACCCTGGTGGAATACAGAACGAGATCGTGAGGAAGTGATCATTTTGCCAGGCCGCACCATTCAAGTGCTGCCTGCAGCACCTGAGGCCAACCCGTTCGTGCAAGCAGCCCAGGCTGTACCCGTTTCAGAGGGGCCTGCCCCTGACGAATCCCTCCTCTTGCAACTTCGTATCTGGCAAGGACTGAGCCTGATCCTAGGTCTGGGTTGGCTTCTCTATTTTGCCGCGAAACGAGAACCCGCGCGGCCAAACAATAGTGTGACGACTGCGTCCAAGTCGGGGTTTGAATTGGGCCGCCTTAAAAAAGCCTGCCAGAGCAACGAGCCAGGCACAGCGCTCGCCTCACTGCGGGAATGGCAAAAAGACCGCTTCCCTCGCCAGCTGTCTTTGGCCGAGTTGACGACGCAATTTCCGGTACTGACAGCCCCGTTGAACCAACTTGAGCTGCATCTCTACGGCCAGAACGCTGGATCCAATTGGCAGGGAGACGCCCTCTTGTCCGCGGTGATGACCATCGAATCTCAACGCTCGACACCAAAAACCTCAAGCAGTCGACTGACGCCAGCCTTAAATCCAGGCTAACCGGCCGCCTCGTCTGCCGATCGTCCGGGCACAGGCGAAGTCATTCATCGCTCAAGGTTCGTGGGCTCGCTTTACGCGTCACTCAAACTCTTACCCACCACCTCAAAGACATCGGGTGAGCGCTCAGCTTGCGCTTGGATTTTCTCTAAGGCCGCCTTCATTAATCCGCCCCGAGCCGCGCCATACTTGCGCCACCGAGTCAGAGGCCCGAGCATCCTCGCAGCCATTTGCGGATTAAATCGGTCAAGCTCGATAATGGTATCGGCGAGCAATGAGTACCCTGCGCCTGTCGATTCATGGAAACCAGACACGTTTTGCCCCGCAAAAGCGCCGATCACGCTGCGCATTCGGTTTGGATTTTTTAGCGTGTAATCAGGATGCGCCATCAGCGCCTTGACGCGTTCAACCGCCCCCTCGCGACCGCTCGCCGCCTGAATCGAGAACCACAGATCCATCACCAGTGCGTCCTTTTGCCCTCGGGCATAAAAATCTTCTAGCATCCAAGCGCGGGCCGCGGGCGCAGACGGTAGTTCAGACCCTACCACGGCTCGAAGCGCGCCTGCCCAGAGCGTCATGTTGTCCGCGCCTCGATAGACCCGCTCTGCTATCGCCACCGCCTCATCGCGCTGTGAGGCCAACAGATAATCGAGGCAAACGTTCACCAGCGCGCGCCTACCCACGGCCTCAGCGGTCATGGCGAACGAATCATCGCTCAGCGCTGCTTCGAGCACCGCCGAGAGTTCATCGAAACATCGGTCTGCGACCATGCGTTTGACGGCATTTCTCGCTTGAACTAAAGAATCGACATTGATTTCGACTCGCAGTTCACCCAAGAAAGCGAGTCCTGGAAGACTGAGGTTATACGCAAGCCCTGCCCCATCCACATCGCTATCGGCGACGTTCAGTGCCTCCTTCAGATGATGCGTCATCACGCTCAGGAACATGGCGCTCGCCTCATCACAGCTCGCCCCGTCATTTCCACGTTCGAGCGCGTCAATCAGGTGAATGGCAAGGCGCTGGCCCGCCTCCCAGCGATTAAATCCATCACTGTCGTGTCGTGATAAGAAGGCGAGGTCCTCAAGCGAGTAATCGATATTCCATTTCACAGGGGCGGAAAAGTGCCGCGCAACAGAGGGGATGGGCTTTGAGGTTACGCCGGTTAGCACGAACACCTGCTCTGATTCTCGCAGTTCAAGCACTCGCGAGTAGCCATCAGGACCTTTGATCTCCCTCGCAGAGCAGCCTTCAATATCAAACACGAGATCCGACCCGCATTCCCCCACAAGTCCCAGAGTGATCGGCATATGTAAGGGCTTCTTCTCGCTTTGGCCAGGGGTCGGCGGCGTCGCTTGCCGCAGCGTCAACGTATAGGTCTTGGCGACTGCATCGTAGTGACCTTTCGCTTCTATCTCAGGTGTGCCCGCCTGGTGGTACCACGTTTGAAACTGATCCAGATCTGCGCCACTGGCATCGATCATCGCCTGAACAAAGTCTTCCGTGGTGACCGCCTGCCCGTCGTGCCGGTCGAAATAAAGGTCGGTGCCGCGCCTGAAGGCGTCAGGGCCGAGCAATGTGGCGAGCATGCCCACCACTTCCGCGCCCTTCTCGTACACGGTTGCCGTGTAAAAGTTGTTGATTTCAATAAACGATGGGGGACGAATGGGGTGAGCCATGGGGCCCGCATCCTCGGGAAACTGCGCACTGCGTAGCATCTGGACTTGTTCAATTCTGCAGACACTGGGCGACCACTGATCGCAAGAGAACTGCTGATCGCGCAGCACGGTGAAACCTTCTTTCAGGCTCAATTGGAACCAGTCCCGACACGTCACACGATTGCCAGACCAATTATGGAAGTATTCATGGGCAACGACTGACTCAACCCGCTGAAAGGCCGCGTCGGTGGTGGTTTCGGGGTGCGCGAGCACGCAAGACGTATTGAAAATATTGAGTCCTTTATTCTCCATTGCGCCCATGTTGAAACTGTCTACGGCAACAATCATGAAAATATCCAGATCGTACTCGCGACCATAAACCTCTTCGTCCCAGCGCATCGACGTTTTTAAACTTTCCATCGCAAAATCGACTTTGTCGATGTTGTGCGCCTCAGTGAAGATTTGAAGCGTGACGCGTCTCCCACTCATCGTCACGAAATGATCCTCGATATGCTCAAGGTCCCCCGCCACAAGCGCGTAGAGATAAGCTGGCTTTAGAAATGGGTCATGCCAGGTGACTCGGTGACGATCACCCAAGTCTTCCCTCGCCACGGCGTTACCGTTCGATAGCAGCACGGGATAGGCAGATTTATCAGCAGTAATCGTGGTCTCAAACTCAGATAGGACGTCCGGGCGGTCTAGGTACCAGGTGATATGCCGAAACCCCTCAGCTTCACATTGCGTGCAAAACATGTCCCCCGACTTATAGAGCCCGGAGAGCGCCATATTGTCCTGAGGCTTGATGAGCACCTCCGTTTCCAAAACGAACTGCTCGGGCACTTCGAAGAGGGTGAGTGTCTCCCCCTCAATTTTGTACTCGTTATGACTGAGCTTCCGACCATCAATGGCGATGGATCGTGTATCGAGATCCTTCCCACCATCGAGCGTGAGCTCTCGCTTCCCCTTCCCTTCAGGATTCGCATTGAAACGGATCGATGCGCGCACGCGTGTTTCATCTTCACCCAAATCAACATCAAGCGTGGTGTGCTCGATGAGATAGTCGGGCGCCTGATAATCCTTCAGATAAATCGCGTGGGGTTGTCCGTCTCGCATCTTGCGCTCCTGTATTTCCGCTTTTGCTGTCATTATTCATTACGTTGGCATCTGGGACTCGCCAAACCACAAACAAGAAGAAAACCGTTCTGCCATTCAATCGGTATCGAGCCCTTCGCCGAGTGTTGGTTTATCGGTGGGCTGGGCTGCGCGTCTGAACCGCCATCATACCTTGGCCAACCCTGTCCGTGCGGACCTGGGGAGCTAATTCCACGGGACCCACACCAAAAATCCCTCGGCTAGCAAATCCCGGATCGCGCCAGCGTTCTCGCTCGGAGGGTCTGTCCCTGTTCGTGGAACCCGCGAGCGCGACCCCAGCTACTTCGAGCGGCAGCCGGGTCAGCCTGTCCTGCAACCCAGCGCAGTCAGAGAGCTTCCGCGAGCGAGCCTTGACTCTGTTAGACTCGAGAGATGAAAGGCGCGCTCTCGAAAATGCAAGTAAGCTCGGGGCATCAGGTTCAGTATGCTCTGACCCTCGGTGACCAAGTGCAACCGATGAATGCACTGATTGGCAAGGTGATCCAGTTGGCGTTTTTAGGCAGCATTCACTGCCAGGCCTGCGGACGATTAACGAATAAAAGCTTTTCTCAGGGTTACTGCTACCCCTGCTTCCAAACCCTTGCAGAATGCGATCTTTGTGTCATGAGTCCAGAGCGGTGCCATCATCATCTCGGCACATGCAGAGACAACGACTTCGCGGCGCGTTTTTGCATGCAGACCCACCATGTTTACTTGGCGAATACCTCGGGCCTGAAAGTAGGTATTACCCGGCGGGAAAATCTTCCTACTCGGTGGCTGGATCAAGGGGCAACACAGGCAGTGGTCATCATGAACACGGCTAGCCGGCGCGCAGCCGGCCTCATTGAGCATGCTCTCAAAGCACATGTCAGCGACCGAACATCATGGCAACGCATGCTCAAAGGGCCGGGTGAACCCATTGATCTACTAGCAGCGCGAGACGATCTAGTCTCGCGAATTCAAGAAGAGACGACAGCGGTGCAGGAGGAACTCGGGATCCAAGCCGTTCAGCCTGTTTTCGATGGCGATGTGCATGAGTTTGAATACCCAGTCTCGATCTATCCAGAAAAGGTGAAATCTCATAATTTGGACAAAGCCCCGGTACTTGAAGGTACTCTGATGGGAATCAAAGCCCAATACCTCATCTTAGATACGGCCGTCATTAACCTGCGCAAGTACACGGCCTATCAAATGTCACTGTCCTGGCGCGACTGAAGCCGGATTCCACATCGCGCGGACTGACGCAAGCACCACCCCAGCCAGCAATCCGCCCAGATGCGCGCCATTGGCAAGCGAGCCAAGCCCCAAGAGATCAATCAAACCCGAAAATCCCAGCGCAAGGTATGCCAACATCACGATGTAAATACCCTTGGCTAGGCCAATCTTTAACGCTGGCCTAAACCAATCCCAAACCATCACATAGCTAAGGTAGGCGAAAACCACACCAGACATACCGCCAAAGAGTTGCAGAGGAGCAAGCCATGCCTGAAGGCCATTCGCGGCAACGGACGCAATAACGGTCACGCCCAGAAACCAGGGCACCCCGTGGGCAAACTCAATCCGACGCCCCACCTCCCATACCCAGAGCAAGTTAAACGTGATGTGCAACCAACTAAAATGCAAGAGCATCGGCGAGACGAGCCGCCACCATTCGCCAGCCTCGAGTGCATTGACTGCCGGCACGAGCACGTAGCCTTGAGGCGTGAGCTCTAATGGATAAAGAGACAGAGCCTTCAGCATGCTCGTCACTTCACCGGCATCGGCAAGCCAGAGTCCCGCCGGCAGGCAAACAATGTTCAGCGCCATAAGCGCAAGAGTCCACGGAAAGTTTTTCATCGCACGGGTGGTGAACGCGCTCAGCCCTTTCACATCGACCATCCCTCGGCGCGACGCTTCCTGTAACCGCCAGTCGTGAACCAACTGAGCGAGAAGTGGCTCCGGCGCCTGCTCTTCCACAAGGAGGACAAGCCTCGAACCTTGACGCTCGATGGCACAACCAATGCCATGCGAGCGCAGCGATTCGATTAAATGCTCTACCCCAGCCGAGCGGGGCAAGGTCATCAGCGGCTTGAGCGCGGGCTCCGCGTCCGATTCTTTTGTCATTCAATCACCTTGGCATTCATGCACGCTCAACCGGGAGGCCCACGGGATACAAAAGGGTGTAAACTCTGCGATCGATTCATTGTATCGAACTTCGTCATGTCGCTGGAAAATGCTGACCAACAAGTCCTCTCTCAATTGGCGGAATGGATCAAGGAAGGGATCCCAAGCTGGCTTTGCACCGTGGTTGAAACTTGGGGCTCATCCCCCAGGCCCATCGGCTCGCTTCTGGCCTGCAATAGCAAAGGTCATCTCGTTGGTTCACTCTCGGGCGGATGCATTGAGGAAGATTTGTTAGAACAATTGCAAACGGGGCAGCTCGCGAAAGAGGCGCCCCTTCTGCACATCTATGGCGTGACCCAGGCAGAAACTGAGCGATTCGGACTCCCGTGCGGCGGCCAGCTCCATGTGGTCATTGAACCGTTTGCTGATGATCGTCACTTGGCCGACCTGCAGCGCATCGTCGTAAGCCTTGAGCGGCGGGAGAGCATTCAGCGGCAGGTCGATCTGACCTCGGGCGACATCACACTCAATGACGTCGATCGTTTCCAGCATTTGAAGCTTGAAGGAGATTTCAGCCAGGAAACGGCCGTCGGTCCGCGCAGCATGCGCCAAACCTTTGGCCCGCGATACCAGCTCTTCTTGATTGGCTGCGGCCAGGTTTCCCAGTACTTAGCCGAAATGGCCAAAGCCCTCGATTATCACGTCATCGTCTGCGATCCGCGACCCCATCTCATGGAACAATGGCCCGTCAAGGGTGTGCAACTCATTACCGGCTATCCAGACGATGCCATTCGATCCATGGCGCGCGACAGCTACAGCGCCATTGTCGCGCTCACCCACGACCCCCGTATCGATGACATGGGGCTGATGGAGGCGCTACAAACCGACGCTTACTTCATTGGCGCTATGGGCTCTAAGAAAACATCAGCAAACCGGCGCGAACGTCTGAAACAGCTTGACCTTACCGATGCCGAGATCGATCGATTGCACGCGCCGGTGGGACTCCCCCTGGGCAGCAAAACCCCAGCTGAGATCGCGGTAGCGATCTTGGCGCAATTGGTGGCTTTGCGCGCAGATGCTGGCCGCATGCAGGCTGATTTCCGAGCAGCCGGTTGAACCCAGCGCGCTCGATCCCTGCTTTAAAAAGACGTCACACCTCATGAGGTCCGTCGGGGCGCTGGTGTTGGCTGCGGGCCTCAGTCGCCGCTTTGGCACAGATAAACGAAGAGCGCTACTGCCATCGGGTCAATCCGTAATTGAAGAAACGCTCACTCATCTGACCAAGGGCTTCAGCCATGTGCACGTGGTGCTCCGCGAAGAGGATGATGAACTCCATGAGTTGATCCGCACTCGATTCCCGGAGACGACAGTCTCACATTGCCCAACCGCCCATCTCGGCATGGGGCACTCGCTTGCGCATGGTGCTCAATTTGCAGTGTCCTGGGATGGCATCGCAATCTGTCTCGCCGACATGCCCTACACCCGCGTCGCAACGCTCGAAACATTGATCGACCATTTCCAAAGCCTCAATGACGAGCGCGCCATTTTGATCCCGACGTTTCATGGAGATCGAGGACACCCTGTGCTTTTTGGACGTGATTACCTTCAAGATATGGCTCAATTGACGGGCGACCAAGGCGCTCGCAGAATTATCGAGACCCACCCTGAGTGCATCCACACATTCATCAGTGAGGATGCGGGGATCCTTCGCGATATCGACCGACCGGACGACTTGGATAGCACTGACTGACCTGCGCTTGTGGTGCTTCAGCCGTTCTTTTGACTCGCCCAACCCAACTTAGAGCGACACACACCGTAAAAACTCTGCCCTGGCGGATGTAGAAGCTTTAATCGATGCGCCGCTTTTTTAACCAGCACGGATTCGCCTGGCTGTAGCCTGAATTCGAGTTGCGAGTCGAAACTCACTTTGGCCTCTGTGCCTGCCTTCTCGGCAAGGGTAATCTTGAGCTCAGCATCGCCAGGGACGACGAGTGGGCGGCTGTTGAGCGAGTGCGGGAACATAGGCACCAATGCGATGGCGTCTAAGGTCGGCGGCATGATGGGCCCCCCTGCGCTCAGGGCATAAGCGGTAGAGCCCGTGGGTGAAGACACAATCAAACCATCTGAGGCCTGGTGATACACGAATCCGCCGTCAATAAAGAGTTCGAACTCAATCATGCTCGGCATTGCTGCTGAGTGAACTGTGATCTCATTCAAGGCGGTCGCCGGCTCAGTACCGCTCGAGCTGACCACCCCTTCTAAAAGAAAGTGCTCCTCAACTTCGCCCTGGCCATCCAAGACTCTTGCAAGCTGGGTTTCGATCTCCTCAGGTGATACATCCGCTAGGAAGCCTAAACGACCCCGGTTCACCCCCAGAAGCGGTAAACCGTGGGGCGCAATGTCCCTTGCGGCACCCAACATGCTGCCATCACCCCCAATTGCGATGACAAGTTCAACTTGCTGCAAGATTTCTGCGCGCGTTGCCGTGGGCACTTTCAGACCCATCCCCGATGCGGCTGCTTTTTCAACAAGAACGGCGGCCCCCCTTGATTCAAGAAAGGTGACCACCCGCTGAAGCGATTCCTGAATGAGGCTCGAAGTTTGGTTCGCAAACACACCAACGGCCTGAAAAGATGACGTCGCCATAGGCGTTCCTAGGCTCTAACAACCGGGGAGAGATTAAATTCGACAGCGATCATAATTGCAACGATAGTCAAAATCATGCGTATAAGCTCATAACCAAAGGTTGCAATTCGCAGCCCATGCCCTAACACTTGGACTCTGAGGGGGAGATTCCAGTATGCAAAATCGCATCTCGCTACGCCATGCCGACGAATTTTCGTCGAACCACAATATCAAGGAGCTTCACGCTGCGGGAACACTGTGGAAGGCCATTCGTCAGGAGGTCAAGCTTCGTGCAGATTTCGAGCCCATCATGTCGACGTTTTTTCATGGGTCGGTTCTGAACCACGAAACGATCGAAGGCTCACTGAGCTTTATCTTGGCGAGCAAACTGGACAGTCCTGTGGTCTCCAGCATGGCCATCCGAGAGATCATTGAGCAGGCCTACGCGTCAGATCCTTCAATTATTCACGCCGCAGAGATTGACATTAAGGCCACCCGAGAGCGCGACCCGGCCTGCAACAGCTTCTCCACGCCATTTTTGTTCTACAAGGGCTTTCACGCACTACAAGCGCAACGCGTCGCGCATTGGCTTTGGCACAACAATCGCCATTCTTTAGCCTTCTACTTTCAGAGCCAAATGAACAGCTTGTTTGGCGTTGACATCCACCCCGCGGTGTCCTTGGGTTGTGGCCTGATGTTTGATCACGCAACGGGTATTGTGATCGGCGAAACTGCCGTGGTCGATGACGACGTCTCTTTTTTCCACGGGGTCACCTTGGGCGGCACAGGAGATGAAAAAGGGGATCGCCATCCAAAAATCGGTAAACACGTGTTGCTCGGTGCAGGCGCAACGCTCTTGGGCAACATTCATATTGGCGAGGGGGCCAAAGTAGGCGCAGGCAGTGTGGTTCTGCAGGACGTTGCGCCCGGCAAGACGGTCGCGGGCGTACCGGCGAAGGTCGTTGGCTAAGCAGGCCACCCCGGCTCGTCTTTAAGCCGCGCTTCGCGAGGACAAGCGTTCGATTAACCGCCCCGGTCACACCACTTGCTGCTTTTAGCGAGGGCATTTCAAAAATCAGCTAGCGCAGAACGAGCCTAAGGCTGCGCTTACGCCGATTGAACGACGCCCTTTAACTCAGCAAAACCTCGCCTGCCTTGTAACCCGCCGGTGTGGATCACCATGGTCCGACCCGAGATCGCGCCACTCGCTCTCAAAGCTTCCGCTGCCCACAATGCCTTTGCCACGTAAATGGGTTCGAGTTCAATACCGTAACGAGACTCCGCTTCGAGCAAATATTCCATCAGTAGCTTCGGGCACTTGGCATAGCCGCCCCAATGAAAATCCAAATGAATTTGCCAATGGTCAGATAAGGCTTTGTTGCCCACCCAGAAATCCACTTGATCGGCGGCACGATCATCACCCTTCGTTACCGCGATACCGTGAGCTATCGCTTTTCCTGCAAGCCCTCTGATTAAACCCGCCAAAGTGCCGCCGGTGCCCATCGCAAGCACCACATGCGCAACGCTTGGCTCCACTGCAAGCACGTGTTGCCCGAGTTGCTCGGCACCTTGAATGCCCATGGGGTGACTGCCGCCCTCTGGGATCCAAAAAGCGCCCGCGTGCCGCTGCAACAATCGAGCAACATATTGAGGGTCTTGTCGCTGACGATACTCCGCGCGACTTACAAAGTGGATATTAAAACCGCACGCAGCCACATCTTCGAGCGTTGGCGTTAGACCGTGCCCTGGCTCACCTCGAACATAAGCCGTGCCCGCTAGTCCGACCTCACAGGCTAATTTCGCCAGACTCCATAAGTGGTTCGACCAAGCACCACCCACGGTTACGAGCTCGCGATGACCCAGGCGTTTCGCCTCATTGATCAACGGCCTGAGCTTATAAGCTTTATTCCCGTGCCCCGGGAATAAAGCGTCCAAAGAGAGAAGCGACGTTTCAGCCCACAGGGGTTGAACAGCCCTTCCCAAAGCCTCTGTATTGAAGTCCAGCAAGCGGTTTTTTAAATCGCGCCCACCAACATGACCGCCATACAGATCAGACACCCAGTGGCCACAACCCAGACAACGGACCGGATATGCGTGATGTTGAACACGTAAAGCGGGATGTAAGCCGCCCTCAGAGCAAGCCAGATACTGGCCACCAAGACCATATCGACTTCGTAAATAAGGCCCAAAATCGCCAAAACCAGAAAGGCCGGCAGGCTTTCTTGCAAATTTACTGCCGCTCGCTTGGCCCGAGCCAGCATCACCGAGTCCTGCGCTGGCTCGTCTCGGGAAGACAACAAGTAAGACAGGTTTCCCATATCCATCAACATCGGCAGAAGCCAGATTTGAATCATTGCAAGCAACAACGCGAGAACGATTATGTCGATCATCTTTGATATCCCCCTAAAGTTTGTTGACTATTCCATAGGCCCTTCAGCTAAGAGTTTCCCCCTTTGGCCATGAGTCAACCAGCTTACGCGCAAACGCAATAGAACGCGAAACGCTCGATTGACTTCGAACGTCGCCCATGTACAATTGCGCTTCCTGTGATGCGGGTGTTTAGCTCAGTTGGGAGAGCGACGGCCTTACAAGCCGTAGGTCGCAGGTTCGACCCCTGCAACACCCACCAGACTTCATTCTATGGACCGGTAGTTCAGCTGGTTAGAATGCCGGCCTGTCACGCCGGAGGTCGCGGGTTCGAGTCCCGTCCGGTCCGCCATTCTCTTTACATAGCTCATTGATTATAAATCCTTTTTATTC
>CAYZUV010000006.1:0-26891 GCA_964481245.1 uncultured Pseudomonadales bacterium | reverse complement strand
TTTCTATACTTGGGTTTTGCCGTACTTGGGTTTTGCCGTCCTTGGGTTTTGCCGTCCTTGGGTTTTGCCGTTCTTGGGTTTTGCCGTTCTTGGGTTTTGCCGTTCTTGGGTTTTGCCGTTCTTTGTTTTTCACGAACTGACCCTATTCTACAAAATACTGTGTTTATGTACAGTATTTTTTACAGTTGTTTTTCTATGGGTTTTCCATCGATTTTCATGCGAGCGCCGGTGCAGCCTAGGCAAGGCTTTGCTACGCTTACTGCCTTTGTTTGCAAAGATTTCATCGTGACCCAATCCGACCACACGCCCATGATGCAGCAGTATCTCGGCATCAAAGCGCAGTACCAGCACGCGCTTGTTTTTTATCGGATGGGCGATTTCTACGAGCTGTTCTATGAGGACGCTGCCAAGGCAGCCGAGTTATTGGACATCACCTTGACCACGCGTGGCCAGTCTGCAGGGGAGCCCATTCCAATGTGTGGGGTTCCCTATCACGCAGCTGACGGGTACCTCGCAAAGCTGGTAAAGGCTGGCGTCGCCGTTGCCATATGCGAACAGATCGGTGACCCGAAAGAGAGTAAAGGTCCGGTCGCAAGAGAAGTGGTTCGCATTGTGACGCCTGGCACCCTAACCGAGGAGGGGTTGCTTGACAGCCATCTCGAGAGTTCGATCTGCGCGATGGTCGATGTTGATCATTGCTACGGAATGGCGCTCATTGAGGTGGCAAGTGGGCGATTCGAATGTTTATATACCGACTCTATCGAGTCCCTCCAGAGCCAAATCGGCCGGGCCCAGCCATCTGAGTTTCTCATCCCTGAGGGTAGCGCGCTGCATCGCGTCTTGCCTCATCGCGCCGCAGTGACTGTTTGGCCACCATCCAGTTTCGAAGTTGAGGACAACCTTCAACAGCTGGCACGACTAGGCATCGAGCTTCCTTTCGCAGCTGACGGCAAATCCTCTGCGTCGCTCGGCTTGATTGCGGCCGCCGTTGCACTACGCTACGTGATTGAGACGCAGAAACGCGATTTGCCTCACCTCTCAGCAATTACAGCGATTGACGCGCACGACCTGGTCGAAATCGATCCAGCGTCAAGACGGAATCTCGAACTGACCGAAAACCTACGAGGCGAGCAAGACCACACCCTCTATTCGGTGTTGAATGCCACCCGAACCGCTATGGGTGGTCGGTTACTGGCGCGTTGGCTCACACAACCCCTGAGGGGCAACCTCGAGGTCCTCGATCGGTTAGATGCAGTAGAGGAACTCCTTCGAACGCGCGGGCACCCACCGATACAAGAGGTTCTCAGACACATCGGCGACGTGGAGCGCATCATTTCTCGAATTGCGCTCAAGTCTGCTCGACCGAGGGATTTGGCTCGGCTTCGCAACGCGCTCGAGCGACTGCCTGAGCTCAAAACACTGCTTCAAGCGTTTCAGACAGCGCGTCTTAGAATGCTCGCGCAGGACGTGGCACCACAGGATGACATAGCCCATCATTTACGAACCGCGATCGTTGACGAGCCGCCCGTTGTACTCCGCGAAGGCGGCGTCATTAAGCAGGGCTACGACGCTGAACTGGATGAGTTAAGGGATATCAGCGAGGGCGCAGCTGGCTATCTCATTGCACTGGAACAGCAAGAGCGCGGAGAGACGGGGCTGTCCACACTTAAAGTTGGGTACAACCGTGTTCATGGTTACTACATCGAGCTCAGCAAGAGCCAAGCTGAACACGCGCCCGCGCACTATATTCGCAGACAGACGTTAAAAAACGCAGAACGCTTCATCACACCAGAGCTCAAAACCTTCGAAGACAAGGCACTATCGAGTCAGTCGAAGGCGTTGGCAAGGGAGCGATTACTGTTCGACGCGCTTATCGAATCGCTGATCAGCCAATTGAGACCCTTGCGAGCCTTTGCGGATGGGCTTGCTCAACTTGATGTCCTCACAACCTTCGCGGAACGGGCACTCCATCTTGATCTGGTGCGACCCATCTTGACTGAAGCTCCTCAGCTCCGCATCGAAGCTGGCCGTCACCTCGTCGTTGAATCGATGACGACTGATCCCTTCGTTCCCAATGATATTTGTTTTGATGCGGACGCCCGTCAATACATTATCACCGGGCCCAACATGGGCGGAAAATCAACGTTCATGCGTCAAACCGCCATCATCGCAATCTTGGGTCGAACCGGCAGTTTCGTGCCTGCAATTCGGGCTGAGATTGGTGACCTGGATCGCGTATTCACTCGCATTGGCTCGTCCGATGACCTGGCAGGCGGGCGATCCACATTTATGGTCGAAATGACCGAGACCGCGCTGATCTTGAACCACGCGACGGAACGGAGTCTCGTCCTACTCGATGAAATCGGTCGAGGCACATCAACTTTCGATGGGCTTTCCATTGCCTGGGCAACGGGGCAACACATTGCTGAACAGATTGGCGCGATGACCCTTTTTGCAACGCATTACTTCGAACTCACGTTACTCGCAAGCGCGCTTCCCCACACAAAGAACTTACATTTATCTGCAAGGGAACATGATGACTCGATCGTTTTCCTTTATGCGGTCAATGAAGGCCCCGCCAATCAAAGTTACGGTCTCCAGGTCGCCAAACTTGCTGGTGTTCCCAAGCAGGTGATTCAAATCGCCGAAGACAAGCTGCACGGGCTCGAGCGCACTGACGACACGCGGTCTCTCGATTCTCAATTAGCGGCGCCCGCTCAATCGGATCTATTCAACAAGCAGCCAAACTACGCACCCATTGTGACGCTGTTAAGGGGCCTCGAGCCTGATCAACTGACGCCGAGGGAAGCGCTCGACCTACTGTATCAACTGAAACAAAAACTGAAAGATCTGGACTGACGGCTCGGTTGTAGAACCCCTAAAAACTGCTAGAATGGCCCCGGATTTTTTTGGGTAACCGAGCGCTTTTCTGGCCCTCATTTGGCTACGCTTACTGGGCGTTTAAAGGGTGTTAGGGCTCCGGAGCACTCAATCTTCAATTCTAGTAACCTCTGGTCACAACCTGATGGTTCAGTGCCCAAGGCTTAAAATTTTAAAAGGAAGATCGAACTATGACATTCGTCGTCAGCGATGCCTGCATCAAGTGCAAACACACCGATTGTGTAGAGGTTTGCCCCGTAGATTGTTTTTACGAAGGGCCCAACTTTCTCGTAATCAACCCTGACGAGTGCATTGATTGCGCATTGTGCGAGCCAGAATGCCCGGTCGACGCCATCTTTTCAGAAGATGAGTTGCCTGAAGAAGAACAGGCGTTTCTCGAATTGAATGCCGAGCTTTGCCAGGTGTGGCCGAACATTACCGAAAAGAAAGAGCCCCTAGACGACGCCGAAGAATGGGCAGATGTTAAGGGTAAGCTCGATCATCTCGAGCGTTAAGCCACCCCTGCTTTACTCCGATGGATTCCGAGTCCACCTCAGGGTAGGTGCCCCTCGGGATCCTCAGGGCGGCCATCCCGCCTGATCTCAAAGTGCAACAGCTGGTCGCTTCCCAGCGTTGCGATGTTTTGTCCCTCGGTGACCGCGTCTCCTTCCTTTACAGCCAAGGCCTCATTGTTACCGTAGGCGCTCAGAAATGTGGCGTCATGCTTGATAATGACCAACTTTCCATACCCGCGGAGATTTCCACCAGCATAGACCACGGTCCCTGGCGCTGCCGCCTTAACATTGGCTTGCCCTGCGGCCTGAATGTCAATGCCCTTGTTAACACTACCCGATAGACTGAACTTGGTTTTAACCTCACCTCTGACTGGCCACTGCCAATTGATGCGGCTGGTTGAGAGTTTCGGGGCGGGCTTTGCCACCGGCTTCTGTTTGTAGACCGCGTTGGGCTCAGTTTTGGCCGAGGCTGTCCGACTAGAAGAGGCTTTTGATTTAGTGGCCGCAGACAACTTCAGCTTTTGACCTGCGTAGATCGTATACGGCGGTGATATGCCATTACGTTTGGCCAGCGCCTTGTAGTCCAAGCCATAGCGCCAAGCGATCGCATACAGCGTCTCGCCCCGACGCACCACGTGCGTCTTACCCCGCTCCCCAATCATGCTCACAGGTGCTGGTGGTGGCGAACTCTGACACCCCGCTAACATCAACGCCAAACTGAGGGTGACAGCTCCGATCTGGAGGTTATTGCGTTTCATCATTGGCAACGCTACCCATCGGTACTCGCCGATGCAAACCCCAGACTATCAATCCGCCGAGGAACATCATGCACAGCGCGATCAATAGCTGCGAGTCCTGGCCGGTTAGACCCTCGTACTCCCAAGGCAGTACTGGAAACTGCAATATGGGTACCGTTTCCCCATTGTCTCGAAGTTGATAACTTTGAATAGACTGCCATGGCCAGAGCCGAACCAGTGAACCGATGAGCACACCTGACAACAACCAAATCGTCTCCGACCGATATCGCTCGTAGATAGATTCCAACAACCTGGCGAACGCAAGAAGACCCCCCGCACATCCGAAAGCAAGCGGGGCGAGAACTGTCAGATCCAATTCTGACAGCGCTCTGATCACCGTCGGGTATAGTCCCAATAACAACAAAATCAGACTCCCAGAAATACCCGGCAAAACCCAAGCGCTAACCGCAACAGCCCCCGCCATCAGCAATGTTATTGCGCTCACCTCTAGGGCTGAACTCAAACCAAACTGAATCAAGGTGCTCAGCACTGAGCCGAACGCAACCCACAGCCACTTATTGCTACTCTTATTTGTGTCGCCTGCCAACATCACCATTGCAGACACCCAAATCATACCGGTGAAGAGCGACCAAAGCGGAATTGGATACTCTGCGAGCGCCGTGCGAATCAGACCCGAAACCAGCATTGCAGTCGATAACATCGCACCAAACAGAATCACTAAAAAAAGAATATCGGCCCGCTGCCAAGCTGACTTAAACTGCCGATCAACCAACGTTTGCCTAAACCATGCTGGCAACCTGGCCAGAGCGGAGAGCATCCGAAGATAGAGCCCCGATAGAAAAGCGATGGTGCCACCTGAGACACCGGGAATCACCTCAGCCACGCCCATCAGCGCACCCACAACCAACGTTCGTTTGACCGGGATCGGTTTCATGACCGCCCGCCTACGAGGGGCACAAACCGCACGGGCTCAACGAGCTCATCATCGAACCCCGTTTCTGTTCGCGTAATGACGTGAAGATGCTGCTCGTCACCACCCACTGGAATCACGAGACGGCCGCCAACGCGCAACTGTTCAATCAGCGCTTCAGGGACTTGTCTTGGGGATGCCGTGCACAAAATGCCGTCAAAGGGTCCGCGATCAGCCCAACCGATGTGGCCATCGTCATGTCGATGGCGAACCGACTTCAAACCCAGCGTTCTGAATCGGGCGCGAGCTTGCTCCAGGAGTGCCGAAATTCGCTCAACAGTGAACACCTCCTTGACCAATTGGGCCAGGATCGCAGTCTGATAACCAGAGCCAGTCCCAACCTCTAATACGCGCTCAGGTGCCTCATGTCCCATGAGCAATTCTGTCATTCGAGCGACAATGTAAGGTTGACTGATGGTTTGGCTATGACCGATGGGCAAGGCAGTATCTTCATAGGCTCTATGGGCGAGTGCCTCATCAACAAACAAGTGCCTTGGCGTCATTGCTATCACATCAAGAATCTGCTGATTCGAGATTCCCTGTTCTCGAAGACGCTCGATTAATCGGTTCCGAGTACGCTGGGAGGTCATGCCAACGCCTCGATGCGTCAACTTAGTCATGGTGACCTTCTCGCCCGATCAAAAGTTCTCTCAACAGACTCGTGGCATAGCTACCTGGTGGGAGCCCAAATTCGAGTTCCCAACAGCCCTCACCGAGCACTCGCCAGGCAAGCGTCTCCGGCACAACCATCAGGGGCCTGACACCCGCCGAGACCTTCTCTCTCACAAGGCCCTTCAACCATCTTGCACCTCTGATATCGAGGTCTGCTTCACCCAATTGTGGATCTCTGGAGCGACCGAACAACGGCCCCACATCGATTGCTTGGACGGCGTTCCAGCCGTCAGCAGTAATCTTTCGGGACAGATACTCGTTAAAAAGTTGAGACCTCGCTGCCGAAAGGAGTAACGATCGCATGTGTCTGGGTCGTTTTGCTCCTTGTAAGAAAGCTTCGGCATCAACAAGGTTCCGGCCCTCTCGACCAAAACGTTGGGGTCCAAAGTAATTCGGAAACCCTTGCTCTCGGATGCGCTCAAGTCGAAGCGCTAGATCGCCACTCACATCTCTCAACACGAGCTTAAATCGGTTACCCAAATGGTCCCCTGGACGAAGTTTTTTTAGTGTTCTCGATTGCGCAATAATTTGAACACCGGGTAGCGACCAGGTGGACCAATCCGTTAACGCATTCAGGCCAACGTGGACGGTGAACGCTTGCGTCGTTTTAGCGTACCGATCTTTCCTGCCCGCATGACCAACGGCCATCACCTCGACGCCCGCATGGTCGGCCAATCGTTCTGCAATCCAGGCGGTGTTGGCTCCCACTTTCTCGATGAGCAAATACTCATGCTCGCCTTGTCCCGCAGCAGCGAGTGAGCGCTCAACGACGCAAAAATCATCACAATGGACTCGATACCGACCTTCAGCTTCTGGCGCACCATAAGCGAACGCTAGACATTGACTCGTTGGCATTGCGTGCATCATTGGAGCATCACCACCGCCATCGCTGCGACGCCCTCTTCTCGACCAACGAAGCCAAGCTTCTCTGTGGTGGTCGCCTTCACACTGACCTGATTCATCTGGATGCCCAACGCCTGAGAAAGGACCTGTCGCATAGCAACCGTGTGTTTTGCCAGTTTGGGCTGTTCCGCGATGACCGTCAGATCTACGTTTGAAACGGTGAATCCTGCATCAAATACCATAGACACGACCTTTGCCAACAGAGCCACTGAATCGGCGCCTGCATACTGGGGGTCCCGATCGGAGAAATGCTGACCAATGTCCCCTAGGGCAGCTGCACCCAACAATGCATCCATCAGTGCATGCGTCACCACATCTCCGTCCGAATGCGCGATAAGCGCTCTGGTGTGGGGTACTTCGACGCCCGCTAAGCGGATGCTGGTCGCGCTGCCATCGACATCAAACGCGTGAACATCAACCCCTTGCCCAATTCGCATCAACGGTGCTCCTGACTCAAAACGAACGCAGCGAAATCAAGGTCGCTCTTCGTAGTGATCTTGATGTTATCGTGATCGCCTGGCACCAACTTCACCGAATGACCCCGGGCTTCCATCGCGCTCGCCTCGTCAGTGGCCTCGAGATTGGCGGCTAGCGCTTCGCGAAGGGCTGCAAAAGGAAAAATCTGAGGCGTTTGTGCGCGCCAGAGATTGTTACGATCCACAGTCGCTTGAATGAATTCTCCATCAGCTCTTTTTAAAGTCTCTGTCACGGGTTGCGCCAAAATTGCGCCAGTCCCGTCGCTAAGTGCGGACTCGATGAGGCGTTGCGCGCTTTCAATACGGAGACAAGGGCGCACCGCGTCGTGAACAAGCACCCAATCATCATCAGGCGCGTTAAGTGCAGTGAGCGCGTTAAGTACCGATTGCGCGCGGGTTTGCCCGCCCCGCACTTGCTTAATACGCCCAATCTCGGGCAACTCACTAAACCATTTATCCTGAGCGTTAAGGGCCACAACCAGATTAGCGGGGTTCAGGCTTTTTAACGTCTCAAGGGTCCACTGCAAAATAGGACGGTCAATCAACGGCAAGTATTGCTTGGGCAGCGATGCACCCATTCTGAGCCCCAGTCCTGCGGCGGGCACCACGACATGGACCCTTGAATTAGAGCTCATACTTTCGGTGTCACTGACCAACCAGTAGAAGGAAGGTTTCGCCCTCTTTAATCAGACCAAAATCTGCTCGCGCCTTCTCCTCAACCGCATCCAACCCCTCTCTTAGATCTAAAATTTCAGCCTTTAGCAATCGATTTCGGGTCCGTTTACGCTCGTTCTCCTCAAACCTTGCGTCGAGTTGCGCTTGTAGCGCCGCGACATGAGCAAAGCTTCCATCGCCGACCCAGAGTCTGGTCTGCAAATAGCCAATGGCCACCAGCGCGATCAGCAAAAAGCTATGTTGAGGTCGAAATAAACGCATATCAGCTCATCAACTTGAATTCGGATGCACCCTTGTAGTTTGCCCCAGAACGATCTTCGATTCGAAGAAGTCGATTGTATTTGGCGACACGATCAGAACGGCAGAGCGACCCCGTTTTAATTTGTCCGGCAGCGGTCGCAACCGCTAAATCAGCAATCGTGGTGTCTTCTGTCTCGCCCGAGCGGTGCGAAATGACCGTCGCATAGCCCGCGGCGCGCGCCATCTGTATCGCGTCTAAGGTCTCGCTCAAGGTTCCGATCTGATTGACTTTAACCAAAATCGCATTGGCGACACCAGAATCAATGCCCATTTTCAGAATACCTGGGTTGGTAACAAACAAGTCATCGCCCACCAACTGCGTCTTACTTCCCAATTGCTCGGTCAATAAGGCCCAGCCATCCCAATCCCCCTCGTGCAAACCATCTTCGATCGACAAAATAGGAAACTCATTCACGAGCCCAGCAAGATAGTCGACGAATTCCGCACTTGTAAATCGTCTTCCCTCGCCCTTCAAATGGTAGGACCCATCGTCAAAAAATTCTGATGCTGCGCAATCAAGTGCTAAATATATGTCCCGACCTGGGATATAGCCCGCCTTTTCCACAGCAGCCATAATCGCCTCGAGCGCGGCTCGATTACTCGCTAGATTCGGTGCGAATCCGCCCTCATCGCCCACGGCCGTGGAGAGACCCTGGGCTTTCAAGACGGATTTGAGCGCATGAAAGATCTCCGCGCCTGCGCGAAGCGCCTCCGCGAAAGACGAGACGCCGACCGGTTGAATCATGAATTCCTGGATATCGACGTTGTTATCTGCGTGCTCGCCTCCGTTCAAGATGTTCATCATGGGCACGGGCATGCTGTAGCGACCCGCCGTCTCATCTAAACGCGCCACATGCTCATAAAGCTCTAGCTGGTCGGCTTTGGCTGCGGCATGCGCAACTGCGAGCGACACCCCAAGCATGGCATTTGCCCCCAGCGCGGACTTGTTCTCGGTTCCATCGAGATCCAACATCGCCTGATCGATTGCGCGTTGGTCGCTTGCTTCCATGCCCAGGATCCGTTCCCGAATTCGAGTATTGACGTGACTGACAGCTTTTTGAACGCCTTTGCCCAGATAGCGATGCTCATCCAGATCGCGCAACTCGAGCGCCTCACGGGAACCGGTGGACGCGCCTGAAGGCACCATCGCAAGCCCGACCGCGCCACAACTCAACTCAACTTCGGCTTCAAGGGTGGGATTGCCTCTGGAATCCAGAATTTCTCTTGCTCTGATATCAGCTACTTCTGTCACAAATGGGTCTCTTTTTGTTGATGGAGCATCGTCTGAGCACGAGGCTGATGCATGAGGGCCCGCGACTCAACGGGCCTAAAACGCCGCTGATTTTACCACGCGATCAATGTCCTTAAGGAGCTTTAGGAGCTCGGCCAATTGGTCTAAGGGCCAAGAATTGGGGCCATCGCTGAGGGCTTGCTCGGGGTCGGGGTGTGTTTCCATGAATATGCCTTGGACACCGGCCGCAATAGCAGCTTTGGCGAGGGTCGGCACCATCTCCCGCTGACCGCCAGACTTCTCACCTTGGCCTCCGGGTAATTGCACACTGTGGGTGGCGTCAAAAACCACAGGGCAACCCGTCTGTCTCAGCACCGGAATTGCCCGCATGTCAGACACAAGATTGTTATACCCAAAGCTTGCGCCTCGCTCGCAAACCATGATCTGCGAATTCCCTGTCCCTTCCGCTTTTTCCACCACATGACGCATATCCCACGGAGCCAGGAACTGCCCTTTCTTAATATTCACTGGCAATCCCAGGCGGGCCACATTCTGGATGAAGTTAGTTTGCCGACACAAAAATGCGGGAGTCTGGAGAACAGAGACCACAGAGGCAACCTCATCGAGCGGTGTATCCTCATGGACGTCGGTAATCACGGGAACATCATATGTGGTTCGCGCTTTCTCTAAAATTCGCAGCCCCTCTTCGATACCCGGGCCACGATAACTCGACGCGGAGGAACGGTTGGCTTTGTCGAACGAGGACTTGTAGATCAAAAAGATCCCGAGTTCCTCTGAGATCACCTTTAGGGCCTCAGCGGTCCTCATGGTCATCTCTTCTGACTCAATGACACAAGGCCCAGCAATCAGAAAAAAGGGCGACGTATCCGTGACTGAATAGCCACACAGGTCCATCGTCTTGATCATGCATTGATCCTCTAGATTGGGTCGCGCACCGTGTTGGACTGCTTTTGACCCCGCTCAGGCCGTTTGTTTGCTCTCGATACCTGCTACGGCGCTATGATATTCAAGCGCGGCTTCGATAAAGGCCTTAAATAGTGGGTGGCCGTCCCTAGGCGTTGAAGTGAACTCCGGATGGAATTGGCAAGCGACAAACCAAGGATGATCGACGAACTCGATCATCTCGACCAACGCTTCATCCATCGACCGGCCAGCCACTCTGAGGCCCACAGATTCCAACGCTTCAACGTAGTGAGGGTTCACCTCATATCGGTGCCGATGCCGCTCCTTGACCGTTGCTGTACCGTAAACTGCTCTAGATACCGATCCTTCTTTGAGCAAACACTCTTGCTCACCCATGCGCATTGTGCCACCCAGATCAGAATCCTGCGTACGAACCTGAACTTGGCCCTCAGCGGTTTTCCATTCCGTAATGAGCCCGATAATGGGATGCGGTGTTGCTGGATCCACTTCCGTACTATTTGCCCCCTCAAGCGATGCGCAGTTTCTGGCAATATCGATAATCGCCGCATGAAGCCCGTAGCAGATGCCAAGGTACGGGATGCGCTGTTCTCGAGCATAGGTCGCCGCTGCGATTTTTCCTTCAAAGCCGCGACCGCCGAAGCCACCGGGAACCAAGATCGCGTCCGCACCTGCGAGAATACCTAAGCCCTCGTCCTCAACCCGAGTCGAGTCCACAAAATCGATATCGACCGCGGTCCCGGTATGGATGCCCGCATGCGTCAGCGCTTCGGAAAGCGATTTATAGGCATCCAACAAATCCATGTACTTGCCGACCATCTTCAGGTGGATCTTATTCTTGGGGTGCTGCTGGGACTCAAGCACGCTTTGCCAATCCGAAAGGTCCGCTTTGGGTAAGTCAAAGCCGAGTTTCCGCACCACAATTTCATCTAATCCCTCGTCCGCCAAGACCGACGGGATCGCATAGATCGATTCCACATCTTGGAGTGGAATCACGGCATCTGGTTCCACATTGGTGAAGAGCGCAATCTTGTCTCGGGCGGAGCGAGGAACTTCGTGATCGGATCGCACGATCAACACATCCGGCTGCATACCAATGGATCTTAGTTCTTTCACTGAATGTTGGGTGGGTTTGGTTTTGGTTTCACCTGCGGTAGCGATGTAGGGCACCAAGGTCAGATGCATCAGCAAGGCCTCTCGGCTGCCCAACTCAAATCGTAATTGCCTGGCAGCTTCCAAAAAGGGCTGGGATTCGATGTCACCGACCGTGCCGCCAATTTCTATGATCGCAACATCAAAGCCTTCAGCAACGTCGAGAATTCTTGATTTAATCTCATCCGTTATGTGAGGTATGACCTGAATAGTAGCCCCCAAATAGTCGCCACGTCGCTCTTTGGCGATGACATCAGCATAGATCCTGCCGGTGGTGAGGTTATTCCGCCGAGTCATTTTCGTTTGAACAAATCGCTCGTAGTGACCCAAATCGAGATCCGTTTCCGTACCGTCGGCCGTGACAAATACCTCGCCGTGCTGAAGCGGGCTCATGGTTCCAGGGTCGACGTTGATATAAGGATCAAGCTTCTGCATGGTGACCTTGAGACCACGGGCCACAAGGACTGCACCGAGGGACGCAGCAGTGATCCCTTTCCCAAGCGAGGACACCACACCACCGGTGACAAAGATTAAGCGAGCCATAAAGAATCCATCTTTTTAAGGTTGACGGGGCGTCAACCAAGATGGGGTTAAAGACTAACATCGAACCTGCGGTCGCTCAATAACTTAAACGCTCGAGGCGAGAAATTCCTGGGGTTAAGTCGGCCTCGATGCTTGAATCACGGACAAGGCCCAACCGTTGACGCTCGGACCCACCGAGCATTTATCGGCAATCAGCGGCACATCGAACCAGGGCGGCATTGCCGGCACCATGACAACCTCGCCCTCATCCATCAGCACTGGCAATCGATCGCGCAGCCAAGCGGGTACGCCCGATGCGCGCAACTGCTCTCGGATGTCTAATCGTTGGCGCTTAAAGATCTTTTGACCTCGCCCTAGCGAGGCCAAGCGAAACTGATCAAGTGGTAAACGTAATCCACCGAGAGATCGATGCTTCAAGAGAATCAAGTGTCCTCTGCGCCTAAATCGTTCATCCACTTGCCACTCGCCGGGCTGCCATAAAGGTTCGGCCTCTGGCTGGATGACGTGCAAAAAACAGCGATCCAAACGGATGGCGAACGACCCAAGTTGCAATTGGGCACTGGCATCCGTGCGCGCGCCTTTGATTTGTTGAAGAAACACTTCGATTGCCTGCCGACTGGGCTGGGGCGCCTCGGATCGCGCTATTAGGGTTCGCAATACTTGCACCTGTCGCTCATGAGGAAGTCGCGACAACCCCTGAACGGGAATGCCAAGGTCGCTTGCAAGACCGAGAAGATCGAGCTCGGCCTGCTCCGCCAAAGCTGATCTCGCTGAATGATCCCTGCGCGCGCCAATCAATGCGCGCCCTCGCCAATTGCTGAATCTCTGATCGAGCAGAGGTAACACCGTGCGCCTTAAGTAATTTCGATCGTGCACCTGATCCTGGTTGCTCGGATCCTCAATCCATTGGATACCGTTTTGAGCTGCGTAGGCTGTCAGTTCATCTCGTGAGACGCCAAGCAGCGGGCGCAGCAGTCGCGCCACACCCAGGGGCCGCGCTGGGGGCATTCCCAATCGCCCGAATTGATCACTTCCTCGAAAAAGGTTGAGTAATAAGGTTTCAACTTGGTCATCCCCATGGTGCCCCAAGAGCAGAAGGTCTCCAGGCCTCAATGCGCCCGCAAACGCCTCATAACGCGCCTCTCTTGCCGCGGTCTCAAGTGAGCCTTCGGCGCCCACCTTAACCTTGATGACCTGGTGCTCTATTTCCAAATCTTCGCACTGTGCCCGCGTTGCATTCGCCCAATCGGCGGACGCTGAATGGAGCCCATGATCAACATAGAGTCCTTGCATCGGCGGTCGATCTGGCAGATTGGCGAGAAAGTGCAAGAGCGCGGAAGAATCCAGCCCCCCACTGAGCCCAACGACCCAACGATGGACGGAGGAATCAAATAGCGCGTCGCGATGTTCTACCAGGACACTGGTAGTCCAATCATGAGGCTGCAGACGACCAGTCATAATCCAGGCGCACCTGATCGCGACCAAAACGCTGCCTGAGGTCTGCGATCAAATCATCATTGGGCACCACGCGCCAGGCGTCACCCAGTCTCAGCCGCGCGCCTACAGTCTTCGCTTCATATTCGATAAAGATAGGGCAGAGCGCCGCTGGATCGCCCTGATGAGACTTCAATAGCCCAGCCAATTGGTCGGCCCACTGATCATCAAACCCTTCAGCGTTCAACTGTAGACACACCCCTTGAATGGCTCGGCCTCGAGCCTCTGTCAGCGTCATGAGCTGATTGGCCCTCACTCTGACGCCCCCAGAGTATTCGTCCTGAGCCACCTGCCCCGACACAATGATCAAAGTATCTTTGACCAATTTATCACGATGGCGATCTAAGACATCGCCGGCCACACTCACCTCGATACGTCCCGATCGGTCATCCAAGGTGACAAAGACGATACTCCCGCGTTGTGTCTTGAGACTACGCAGGCCGATCACCCAGCCTGCGAACCGCTGTTCTCCATCTCTCGGACGCAAATCTGAGATGCGCGTCCCCGCGAGATGCCGCATCTCATTGCGGTAAACATCAATCGGGTGCCCTGTGAGGTAGAGGCCAAGCGCCTCCTTTTCTCGGGTCAAACGCTTTTGCATTGAAAGCGGTTGAACTTTAGCGTCCATCTTGAAACTCGCAACATCCTGCGTGCCACTTTGGATATCCCCAAACAGATCTGACAGTCCTGTTTCAGCATTTCTCGACTCTTGTTCTGCGACCTGGACCGCTTGATCTAAGTAAGCATCCAAATGGGCACGTTTCTGATCTCTAACATCCGCATCGCTCATCGCCGCGATCGCTGACCGATCCACCAGCGAATCCAATGCACCCGCACCGACGAGCGCTTCCAGCGCGCGCTTGTTTAGCCGACGCGTATCCACGCGGCGGCAAAGATCAAAAAGGTCTGTATAGACCCCGGTGGCCAGGCGCTCATCCACAAGATTCTGAATCGCGCCCTCGCCCAAGCCCTTGATGGCGCCCAAACCGTACACCACCGTGCCTGGCCGGCTTGCCACAAACCGATACGCTCCCACGTTCACATCCGGTGGTGCAATTTCAAGACCGAGTTCACGACTCTCTTCGATATTGATGACAATTTTGTCGGTATTTTGCATATCCGCCGACATCACCGCGGCCATGAAATCTGCTGGGTGATAATGCTTTAGCCATGCGGTTTGATACGCCAACAACGCATAGCAAACGGAGTGTGGCTTGTTGAATCCGTAGCCCGCAAACTTTTCCATCAAATCGAAGATGTGCCCAGCTTTTCGCTCGTCAACCTCATTTCGGAGCGCACCAGCAACAAACACCTCTCGTTGTTTGGCCATCTCCTCCGGTTTTTTCTTGCCCATGGCTCGGCGTAGTAAATCTGCATCGGCCAACGAGTAACCCGCCAATATCTGAGCGATCTGCATGACCTGTTCCTGATACAGCATGACGCCGTAGGTATCAGCGAGCACCGGTTGCAGCGAGGGATGCAGGTAGTCGACTTCGTCTAAGCCATGCTTACGACGAATAAAGTCGTCGGCCAGCTGCAGCGGACCCGGCCGAAAAAGTGCAACCAAAGCGACGATATCTGCGAAACGACTGGGCTTCACCCGCTTCATCAGGTCCTTCATACCGCGAGACTCGAGCTGAAACACCGCTGTAGTTCGCGCCGCTTGAAGGTCTTGGTAAATCGCAGGATCCTCAAGATCAAGGGCATTGATATCAACCAGTGGGGCGCCCGTTGCAGCGTGTCGCGAATTAATGCTCTTCACCGCTTGATCGATGATGGTCAGGGTCCTGAGACCGAGAAAATCGAACTTCACGAGGCCCGCTTGCTCGACATCCGTCATATCGAACTGTGTCATGAGCCCGCTTTCTGGGTTATCTCGATAGGTGGGCGAAAAATCTGTCAGCACCGTTGGCGCGATGACGACACCGCCTGCATGACGCCCCACATTGCGCGCCAGTCCTTCAAGACTGAACGCCATGTCCATAATCTCCTGAGCTTCCTCACTGGAGTCGATAAATTCTCCAAGGAGCGGTTCTTGTTCGAGCGCTTTCTGCAAAGTCATGCCAGGCTCAAATGGAATCAATTTCGATAACTTGTCGGCTAGGCCGTATGCTTTCCCTTGCACTCTCGCAACGTCTCTCACCACCGCCTTGGCCGCCATGGTGCCGAAGGTGATGATCTGCGATACCGCACCCGCGCCATAACGCTCAGTCACGTGCTGAATCACGCGATCCCGACCGTCCATACAAAAATCAATATCGAAATCCGGCAATGAAACCCGCTCGGGATTCAAGAATCGTTCGAATAGCAGGTCATACTCTAGGGGATCGACATCCGTGATCTTAAGCACGTAGGCGACAAGAGAGCCTGCGCCAGAACCGCGACCTGGGCCTACAGGGATATCATGGTCCTTGGCCCACTGAATAAATTCCATGACAATCAAGAAGTAGCCTGGAAATCCCATCGAATTGATCACGCCTAATTCGAATTGGAGACGCGCCTTGTATCGGTCTCTTATCGAGGCATCCACCGTTTCACCCTTTGCCGCCAGTTGCTCTAACCGAGCATCCAGACCTTGCGCTGCGGTTGCTTCGAGAAAGCTGGCCATAGTCATACCCTGGGGCACTGGGTACTCGGGCAGAAAGGATTGGCCTAAGGTGACTTCCAGCGAGCATCGAACAGCAATGTGCCGACTATTTTCCACGGCTTCAGGTAGATCACTGAATAGCGCCGCCATTTGTTCGGGCGTTTTTAGGTATTGCTCGGACGTATACCGCTGGACTCGTCGAGGGTCATCCAAAGTTCTCCCCTCGTGAATGCAAACTCGGACCTCATGCGCTTCAAAATCCTCTTCGCGCAGAAAACGGACATCGTTGGTGGCCACCAATGGAATGTCGAGCTGGCTGGCGATCTCAAGCGCGCCCTGGACTTGAATCTCATCTTGAGCCCGTCCCAGGCGTTGCACTTCCAAGTAGTATCGATTTGGAAAGATCTCAGCCCAGCGTCGCGCCTTCTCGAGCGCCAACACCGTATGACCGTTCACAATCGCCCGCCCAACACCGCCCTCATTCGCACCGGAGAGTGCAATAAGGCCTTCGCTATCTTCCTCTAACCATGTGAGATCCAGAACCACCTGCTCACCCTGTCTCGGCGAGTCATATGCGAGGGACAATAGCCGCCCTAATCTTCGGTATCCGAGCTCATTTTGAGCGAGAAGCACCAAGAGTTCTGGCGGCTCATTGGTTGAGGGATCGGCCACAAACACGTCACAACCGACCACTGGCTTGATGCCCATCCCCAGGGCCGCTTTGTAAAACTTAACCAATGCGAAGAGATTGCTGTGATCTGTCACGCCGATGGCCGGCATGGCCATTTCGTTCACTGCCTCCACCAAGGGTTTCACCCGGACAGTGCCATCAACCAAGGAATACTCGGTGTGGACCCGCAGATGAACGAAGGGCGACGTCATGAAACGAACCGGCGCTGGAAGGTAATCCTCATCATAACCGAAGCCGCCTGGGGTCTAAACGGCTTTCGACGATCAACCAAGGACAGTGAATGTGAGCCCTGCTTTTTGCGTGAGCCGGTCCACATAAGCGTCACCCAGGCTCACCGAAGGCGTTAAGATTCCACCTGCCTCGGGCAGCGGGTCTTTTGCCAAACAGACAGCAGCCTCAGCAATCATCTTGGCAGTAGAACCATAGCCAGGGTCTCTATCGCCGGTCACCTGCACCGTCAGGTCTTGGCTCGGGTCGGCAGCCCGCCTACCGTGTAACTGAACTTCAAAAAACCCCGCGTTGCGTGCCTTCTCATCGGGCCCTTCACCTGGCTTGGGCAACAGCGGTGTGATCATCCGTCTCGCCCATCTTAACCCTATAAGACCCATACCAAATTTACCGAGCAAAGACGCGGCGAGGCCGCGGGCGTAGCCTTTAAAGCCAGGCCCACAATCCGTGCCTTCTTGATAGCGAAATGTCGCACCGTACGGATTGCCGAGCAGTGCATGGCTACGCCGAACCACTCGAGTGTTGATCGCAGCCATCACGAAGGGCGAAACCCAGCGACGCAAAGTTTCATCAAAGAAAAAAACATCGTCGCCTGGCATTTCAGGACCACGCGGACTATTGGGCGGGTTCAGGCTGTAATCGTCAGCAAGAAGGTCGACGAGCGACGGGTTCTTATCGGACTCAGCCAGCATGTTGAGCATGCTCGCAATCGTACCGCCACTCGCACCACCACTGGCTCGCATCATTCGATAATGCACGCTATCGGCAAAGCAACCGTATTTCGACTGAAAAGCCCTCTGCAAGAAATGGACACCGAGATCGGAAGGCACACTATCAAATCCGCAGGTATGCACGATCTTGGCCCCAGAGGCCTCAGCCGCGGCGTGATACCTCTCGATCATGTCTCTCATCCACTGCACTTCGCCAGTGAGATCACAGTAATGCACGCCGAGTTCTGAGCAGACTTTCACAAGCGGGCTGCCGTAAAGGGCGTAAGGCCCCACAGTGGAACAGATGACCGCGGTTTGCTCGGCGATGCGTCGAATTGCTTCTTCATCGTGGCTGTCAGCGATCAGTATAGCGACCCCATCAAAGCCACAACTCGCGGCAACGTCTTGCAGCTTAGACTCACTTCGACCGGCCACCGCCCATCGAAGTTCACCCTCTAAGCCATAGGTATCCGCTAAATACTGAGCGACAAGGCGCCCTGTGAAGCCCGATGCCCCCCAAACCACCACATCAAAATTTTTCATCCCTCTTTCCTCTTACAGGCCTGGTGACAGGTTTCGCCGGCCCTTAGGCAACGCTCAATGGCATCTCAGACTCGCGACCAACAATCTCAAGCTTACTCTGATCCGCGGCGAGTGGATTGTGCAGAAATAGAGGCCGCCCTGCTAACCCGCCCCATCAACTTAAGTCTTCGCGCTCATTGACTCAAACATGTACGAAGCGTCTGCCCAGATCGATCCAACAGCTTAGGCTTGGGCGGCATCCGCCTCTGCGGGCCGCCGGCGCCAGGGCAAACGCTGACGCGCGCGCTTGAGTGCTTCTGGGAGCGCCAACATTGCAGGCGTGACGAGCAAGGTGAGCACGGTGGCAAAGCTGAGTCCTGAGACAATGGCTGACGCTAATTGCGTCCAGAACGACGCGATGGGACCGCCCACCTCTACTGTCCGCCCTATTAAGTCAATCGAAACGCCCATCGCCATCGGCAGTAGACCGAAGCCAGTAGTAAACGTCGTCAGAAAGACGGGTCGAAGCCGCAAACAGCCCGTGTGCGTGGCCACCTGCGCGAGCGACCACCCCGGGTGCAGAGCGCGCACTTCGTTAAACGTATCAATCAGCACGATGTTGTTGTTCACGATAATGCCAGCCAGCGCCACGATGCCGACTCCGGTCATAATGGCGCTAAAAGGATCTTGTGTGATCATCAAACCGAGCAGAACGCCGACGGTCGACATGAGCACGGACGATAAGACCAACAGAGTCTGATAAAAGCTATTGAACTGCGTCACAAGCAGCAACGCCATAAGTAGGAGTGCCAAACTGAAGGCACTACTGATGAACTGCATTGTTTTTGCCTGCTCCTCGTTTGCACCACGAAATACGGCTCGTACGCCGGGGGCAAGCGGTGTCTCGTTGAGCCAGGTTTGAACGGCAGACACCTCTTGTTCCACCAGAGCCCCGGGAACCACGTTCGCACGCACATACATGATCCGCTGTCCGTCCTGCCTAAAAATCGTGCTGACCTTCGGGCGTGCCTCACGAGTCACGAAGCTACTGATCGGGCTTTGGCCCTCTCGAGTAGAGACCCTAAGACTGTCTAGTTTCGAAAAACCGCGAGCGTCTTCTGGATATCGCAAACGAATATCAATTTCGTCTTCCGCGTCGTCGGGCCTAAATCGTCCAATCAAAACCCCGTTGGTCATGAGCTGAACAGCTGAACCAACACTTGCGACGTCTGCGCCCATCATCGCCGCTTTTTCACGATCGACATTCATCTCCCATTCAATCGCCGGCACAGGCGCTGTATCGTCAACTTCTCTCAGGGTCGGCAGAGTTTCAAGGTATGCCCTCACTCGACGGGTCTCTGCGGCCAGCACGCCAAGGTCCTCCGCTTGGAGTTGTAATTGAATGTCCTTACCTACGGGCGGGCCCCGCTCCTGTTCCTGAATTTCTGCGCGCAACCCTGGCATTCTTGCAATGGCATCACGGAAACCTTCAATCACGCGCCATCCATCGAGCGTTCGAGTTTGGCGGTCGGTCAACTCGATAAACATCGAGCCGATTTGGTCACCGCTTCTCCCACTGCCCACAGAAATCGCACTGCCTGATCCTGCGGAGGTGTAGATGCTCTCGATCTCGCCGGCATCCATCACCCGGCGCTCAACGCCAGTCACCAAATCGCGAATTTCCTCAGCAGAATAGTTACCCTTAGCGGACACGGCGACACCCGTAAAGCTGGGCTCAACGTCAACAAAAAACTGAGCCCCAAGGCCCGACGCCCCATAGGCGCGAACGATCATATAAAGCACAGCGATTGTGCCAAACAGGACGGCAATGGGTCGCCCCGTCACAATCATGAGCACCCTGCCATACACGCCCAAAAGTCCAGGCAACGCCGCATAATTCATGCCCGTCCGAGCGTCTTTCAACGGATCCGTACGGCGCTCCGTTTTAGGACGAATAATGCCGCCCAGTACAGGTGCGAATATCAGGGCGTAGAGCAGGGATCCCGCCAGAACGGCAAAAACGGTGACCGGCAAATAGCGCATAAACTGCCCAGTCACTCCTGGCCAGAGCATCAGTGGTAAAAATGCGGCTAGCGTTGTACCCACCGAGGCAATGATGGGCCAAAACATTCGCTTCGCCGCGTTCAAGTAAGCCTGCCCGGCGGGCATCCCACTCACCATGTTTCGATCTGCAAGTTCAACGACGACAATGGCGCCATCAATCAGCATGCCAAGTCCCAGCAGCATTCCGAACATGACCATGAAGTTGTAGGTGTACCCCAACGCATTGACAAAGATGAAGGCAAATAGAAACGAAAACGGAATTCCAAACGCAACCAAGAGCCCCGAGCGCACCCCCACGGCTGCAACCACCACAGTGAGCACAAGAAACATCGCCGTTGAAATATTGCCCTGGAGCGTCTCGATCTGGCTTCGCGTTTCGGGCGCTTGATCCGCGAGATAGTTGATTTTGAGCGCTTGAGGTAGGCGCCTCTTTTCTGACTCAACCACTTCTTTTACTCGATCCACGACGTCAATCAAGCTGGTCCCGCTTCGTTTACTGACTTCAATCGCCATGGCGGGCTCACCATTAGCCCGGGTAAACCCTGAAGCATCCTTAAACGTTCGACGAAGCGTCACCACATCTCGCACGGCGATCACACCATCCGCATTAGCAATCAGGGGCACCGACAGCACGTCTTCCGCGGTATCAATCACGCTAGGAATCTTGATCGCAAAGCGTCCCCGCCCCGTGTCAACGCTTCCTGCAGCGATCAGTCGGTTGTTTCGTCCGAGTGCGCCCAGCAACTCATCGGTTGAAATACCGAGTCGCTGAAGTTGTTCTGGATCGATGATGGCCTCTAGCACTTCCTCTCGGGCGCCTGTCAACTTGGCTTCGAGCACCCCCGGGATCGATTCTATTTTTCGTTTCAGAGATTCAGCGCTCTGATAGATGGTCCGCTCATCGACCCCTTCGCCAGCAACGCTGACCGTGACGATCGGGAAATCAGAAGCCGAAATTTCGTTAAGAATGGGTTCTTCCGCAGTCTGGGGCATTTTGATCTTGGCTCGATCCACCGCCTCGCGCACATCCGTCATGGCTTGGTCAGGCTCGAAGGTCGAGTCGAACTCTATAACGACGGTTCCCTGCCCCTCTGCAGCGTAAGCATTGAGTTCTTCTATGCCCTCGATCGTTTTAAGTTCGAGCTCGAGCGGTCGTATCAGCAGCCGCTCGCTATCCTCTGGTGAAATTCCTTCATGGGGCACAACGACCACAATGACGGGCACTGAAACATCTGGATCAGACTCGATGGGAATAGACAAATACGAAGAGATGCCCGCCAGCATAATTCCGACGAGCAGCGTCAGCACGGTGCGCTCACGGGACACCACCGCGTCTAAGAATTTCATGAGCGTACCTAAATCAGTCGGGCCGAATCAGCGCTTTGCGTGAGCTCTACGTCGACCGACTGACCAGGAATCACTTCCTGATGACCGACGGTGATCACCGTTGCCTCGAGCGGCAGGCCCGTCACCCAGAGCCCTTGAGGATCCTCCGCCACGGCGTTAACTGGCACGAATTGAACGGTGCCTGACTCCGACACCGTCTTCACGCCCAAGACGCCCTCGGCGTTCAGCGTCAGGGATGCCGGTGAGATCAAATGCGCGAGCGCTTCTGACACGGGAATGCGCATTTTGGCCGTGAGACCGGCTCTCGAGGCGCCTCCTAGGTTTTCTAAGCGCGCCTCAACCCGATAAGACCGAGTCGCGGCGTCTGGCGTTCTGGCCACGAATGAAATCAAACCCTCGAGCTTGGGCGTCATTGCTGACCCCTGCCCCATATGGACCCCCACATGCTGCCCTTCCTCGAGGAGGGCCACCTCTCGCTCTGAAACCTGCCCCACAACCAAGAGCGGCGAAATCTCTAAAATCGACGCACACGCTGTCCCCGGCGCAACCAGATCTCCAACTTCGACCTGTCTGTCCTCGACAAACCCCGAAAATGGTGCGCGGATGATTGTTTTGTCTAAATTCAGCTTTGCCGCTTGCAGAGAGGACTTTGCCTGAACTGCCGCCGCTTTGAGCTTGGCGAGCACTACTTTGGACTGCAAGCCACTCGCACTGAGATCCAAAGCACCCTGATACTCAATCATCGCGCTTTGATAAGCAGCTTCCGCTTCCTGAACTCGGACTTCACGGTTATCGACCGCAATTTTACAGAGCGCCTCACCGGCCTCGATAAAGTCACCGCGTTCAGCATTTACCTCAGTGATAGCACCCGACAACTCGGCTCTAACGAACACCTGTCGGTTGGCTTCAGTCTTTCCTAGCACCTCAATCTCAACCGCCCTTTGGGCCGCTTTTGACTGAAGTCCCTGAACCAGGGCTTTCTGAGTCACTGAATCCAAACGCTGAGAGGTCTCCGCGGCATCCGCAGTCTCGGCCGTGAAATCACCCGAAAATAACCAAAGGCCCATGCCGACCACGATCGCCATCGATACCCAAGAACTTTTTGTCACTGCACTTCTCCCACGGTTGGCATCCTTTTCATTCGCCCGGCGTTTCCTACGCACGCCCCTTCTACGCGTCACCGTGCCATTTGGACTCTTGATTCTTATGACGAAGTGCTTTCTTTTGGTTACCCACAATCCATCGACCAAAAGACGTGAACGAAGGAGATATCGATCCGAACCGAGTAATCCCTTGGGCGACTGACGTTGGCGCTTTCGGTCGTTGCCAACGAAATTAGGGGCTCCCTTTGATAAGCTGAGCTGAAGACATCAAAACGGAATCTCCTTTGTGCAAACCATCGCAGAAGAAGCCCATTGGCAAATCAGCAAGCCAGCGGTTACGGGCAAACGATTCATGGTCGCAACACAGCACCACTTGGCCACACAGGCGGGCATCGACGTCCTAAGATCAGGAGGCAACGCGATGGATGCCGCCATTGCCGCTGGACTCATGCTGGGCGTGGTTGAACCCTGGATGAGCGGTTATGGCGGCGGGGGCTATCTCCTGACCTATCAAGCCAAAGAGGATCGCGTTTACCAGATCGATTTTGGCATGCAGGCGCCCATCGCCGCCTCGCCCAATCACTACCCCCTCGCAGAACAAGGCACCAACAGCAGCGATGCCTTTAATTGGCCCGCAGTCCAGGGCGATCGAAATATTCATGGCCCGCTTGCCATTGCCGTACCCGCCTATTTCAAGGGCATCGAACTTGCGCGTCAGCGATTTGCCTCTATGCCACGTCGAACGCTCGCCGATGCCGCACTTCGCCAAGCCAAACTCGGGCTCCCCATTGATTGGTATAGCGCAATGAAAATCAATCAATCGGCAAGGGCACTGAGGCAATACCCCTCAGCAGCTAGCCTCTATTTAGAGGATGGACTGCCCCCAACGCCGAACCTCGAGGGACTCGCGCAACACCATCCGCTGCCTCATCTAGCCAATACCTTGGACGCCTATGCCTCTGCAGGGTCCGCCCCCTTTTTCGAGGGCGATCTCGCCGCCTGGCTCACAGAAGATTTAAGTGACCAAGGCGCCATACTCACTCGCAAGGATCTTGAAACCATCGAAGCGACCATCACAGAACCGGTGGTCGGCCGATACAGGGATCAACAGATCTTCGCCGCTGGCGCCCTAACCGCCGGCCCCAGTCTGATCGACGCCCTCGCAGCGCTCGAGTCCAATTTCAATAAGGATGTGGTTTTTTTTGGCGCCGAGCATATTAAGGCGATGGTGTTAGCGCTCAAGCAAAGCTACGCGCACCGTCTACAGCACATGGGCGCTGGGGACACACAGGGCGCCACAACCCATATTTGTGTCGCGGATGAGAATGGCAACATCGTCTCTATGACGCAGACCATCATGTCAGCGTTTGGCTCCCGCGTCGCGTCCAACCGCCTCGGCATCGTCATGAACAATGGCATGATGTGGTTTGACCCCAGCCCGAACCGCCCCAATAGCGTTGCGCCGGGACGAAAACCCTTATGCAACATGTGCCCAACGCTCATGCGTGGAGACGACGGTGCCTGGACTGCGCTGGGGGCTTGCGGCGGGAGAAAGATTTTCCCTTCGGTGTTTCAGCTCATCAGTTATCTTACCGATGGCCAACTGTCGGTGGATGAGGCAGCGCATGCGCCCAGAGTAGATGTTTCCGGCTCTGACACCGTAACGGTCATGCAGCACATGTCCGAAGAGGTCACCTCTTTGCTTAAAAAATCCTTCGATAATGTGAGGGTTCGAGCGAATGACGTCGCACCCGCATTTTTTGCTCTGCCCCAGTTACTCAGACGGCGCTCGAGCGGACAGCTGGAGGGCGCCTGTTTCATCCCTTCCCCGCACGCCAAGGTGCTGTCCGACTGAAGACTGGTTGTAAACGTAATCTGCGAAGGCAAGACTCAATCGGTTCAACTTATCAGGCTCAGCATTGGTAAGAAAAACAAGCCCTGACCGAGACCCTGGATGCGCGATTAACTCAGAGCGCATGCCTCGGATATATCCCCCGTGATGCAAAAAGCCTGGAAGTGTCCGGTACGAGAACGTTCGAAACCCCATCGCATAACCCAAATCAGTGATGGGTGCGTCACTCGGGTAATGGCCCTGCCGTTTTTTGTAGGCGACGACCCGCTCGGTCACCTGCTCGAGCAGTTCGGGTGAAATGACGGTGGATTCACCCAAAATAGCCGCAAGCCACCGCGCCATGTCACTAATAGACGCATTCACTCCTGCCGCAGGTAACACCTTGTAATAACGCTCGTTGGGTTTGGCCACTCGCCAGCCACTCTTTGTTTTCAGGTGCGGCGTGACTAGCACTCGGTCTTCCCGCTCTTGGTCGGAGGCTAAACCCACCCAAGCGTCTGGCATCCGGAGGGGAACGAAGATCTTTTGCCGGACAAAATCGGCATAGGATTGTCCTGTGCGTTCTCGAATGGCATCGCCGACCAAACTAAACGCCACATTTTGGTAGCTGTAGCAGTTCCCAGGTGCGCAAATAAACGGCGCTTTGGCCAGTTTCTTAATGATCGATGGATAACTCATGCGATCCTCGATCAAATTCGTGTAGCTATGGGGCAGGAGTCCGGTGCTCTGGGAGACAACATGGCGCATACTGATCAAACGGCCCTTCGAATCATCAGCGAATCGAAGATCCGTCAGCACCGATTGAACCGGTTCATCAAGGCTGAGCACCCCCTCGTCCGCAGCCATTGCGAGCGCGACCCCCGCGAAGGTCTTCGAGATACTTGCTAATTGAAAAGCGCTGTGACGCGTGACTGGCTGATCCGAGCCCAGGCGGGTTACCCCGAAGACTTTGACCCAAGGCGCCCTACCATTTTCAATGATAGCCACCGCAGCGCCGGGGACCATGCGGGCTCTCGACTCGATTTCATCCTGCACGAATTCATCAAACGCATGGGCGAACAGCGCTGAGGGGCCAAAGGCAATCGCGACCACCGTACAGAAATGCAGGCATCGGCGCTTTGACCGATGCACCCACATCAGGAGCCAATCCTTGGGATATCGATTCCTCTGTGAAGTCTTTGGCACTAACGTTGCGCCTTAGTCGATCTCGCCTCCACCTCGGTGAGATCAAGCACCAAACTCAACGATTGCACACCCGGTGTGAGCGAGAGTTTTTCCGCCTTGCTTTCTAAATCATTACTCTGGTCACTGATTTGTCCTGAAAAGGATAATCTTGCCACCACGTCCACCACGTCAAACTGACTCAATCTGAGTGACGGCATCATCGCAAGGGCATCCGTCAAGCGATGAGTCGATCGCCCACGCGTTGGCTCCGCGCGAACCACGGCGAGCGGCATGGGCGGGCCCTCACTCGCTCGCGCGAATACAAATAGCTTGGCAGCAGGAGGTAGCGGCTGATCGCTGATTAATTCAACCGTCACCTCGATCTCCGGCAGCGCGTCAATTAAAGGCTCAACCGCGTCGGACCCGCTGAGTGCCATAGGCTGAGGCGGTTGGCTGCCCCCACTTGCATTCAAGACGCTAAGAATCTGCTCGATCATCAGGCGCCTTGGCCCGGTTGCATCCTCGGCGGCTCGTCCAAAAAAGCTGATCGCTTCCTTCAAACGGCCTGCTTTATGGGCCTCCATCGCCGCAATCTCTAAAAGGCCGACAGCACGGGGATGATTCTCTAGTGCAAGATCAAGGTCCCTCGCTAACGCTTCATCCAAGCGACGATCCAAGGCCAAGTAACGCGCTTCGATGCTTTGCTCGCGCAAGCCTGCATCCGCCGGGTAGAGACGGCTGAGCGCGCTGAACCCCTCCGCAGCCTCCTGATAACGACCCAGGTTCAAGGATAACTCGGCAAGAAACATGCGGACCGATTCATTGTTCGGATCCTCGTCCAGCCATGCAGTCATCAGGCTGTGCGCTCGCTCAACATCAACTGATTTCGTCAGGTCAAGCTGCTCTAGGGCTTCAGTCCATTGCACATCCTGCACCCGCCCCAAACCACCGCCTAATTCGCTGAACACGAACAGCCCCAAAAAGCAGATGCCGGCCGCAACCAAAAGACCGGATCTCCTACGGGGTGGAGCGACCTCTGAGTCTGATGATTGCCCGCCGATCTGATCCGACTCGCGGAGTAGATCTTGCTTCGATTCTCGCTCAATCGCTGC
>CAYZUV010000005.1:0-28417 GCA_964481245.1 uncultured Pseudomonadales bacterium | reverse complement strand
GGCTCTGGCCATTGAAGGCTGCCGGCGTTGCGCCCAGAAGCGCCAATGCTGAAGCACGTGTGAGCCTTGACAGACTGGGCCCGGAGCCAATGTGCGACGCATACCTCCATCCGACGGGCCGCTGGCCACGGAGAGGTAACTTCGGTATAACCCCACATTCCTACTAAGAAGGTCATGTGCATGAAATTTTATAATTCCGTTGGTCCAAATCCCCGCGTGGTTCGGGTGTTTATGGCTGAGCTAGGCGTCAGTTGTGACGTGGAAGAAATTGATATTATGAAAGGGGTCAACCGTCAATCGGACTATTTGGCCGTGAACCCCGGCGGGCAGTTGCCTGCCTTGATGTTAGACGATGGGCGAGTCGTTTCGGAAATTACGGCAATCTGTGAATACTTCGCAGATCAAGCTGGAGGATCAGCGCTGATTGGCGAGACCCCAGAAGATCGGGCTGAGACCAGAATGTGGGTACGCCGAATCGACCTCAATATTGTTGAACCCCTGGCAAACGGGTTTAGAGCCTCAGAAGGCTACCCTATGTTCAAGGATCGGATGCGCACCTTTCCGCAGGCCGCGGATGATTTAAAGGCGCTTGCCCAGGAAAAACTCACTTGGTTGGATGAACAGATTGCGGGAAGACAATTCGTTTGTGGTGATCGATTCTCGCTGGCGGATATTTTACTGGTGGTCTTTTTGGAATTCGGCGCGCAAGTCGGACAACCCATCAACGATGCGAACACGAATGTGAAGGCCATCGTCCAGCGCGTGCAATCTCGAGAGAGTATGAGCGCGTAAGACGTTCAGTATTTAGGGTGAAGAAGGAAGCGTATGTTTCAAGGAATGAATTTTGAGCCGGCTACGCTGCCCGGCGAATTTGACGGGCTACGTCAGGAAGTCAGATCGTTTTTAGCCGAAGAGACGGACTGGGCGCCAAACTCAGATTTCAATACCGGTGCGAGCCCCGACTTCAGTCGGCGTCTCGCGGAAAAGGGCTGGATCGGCATGACTTGGCCGAAGGTCTATGGTGGCGGGGAGCGTTCCTTTCTTGAGCGTTATATCGTCACTGAAGAGTTGCTTGCGGCGGGCGCGCCGGTAGGGTGTCACTGGATCGCTGACCGTCAGAGTGGGCCGTTATTGCTCAAGTTTGGCACCGAAGCACAAAAAGCTGAGTTCTTACCGAAAATTGTAGCAGGGGACATCTTTTTCTCCATCGGTATGTCTGAGCCGGATTCTGGCTCAGATCTCGCCTCTATCCGAACCCACGCGGATCGTGTGGACGGTGGTTGGCGCCTGAATGGAAGTAAGATTTGGACCAGCGGCGCACACCACAATCACTACATGGTGACGTTAGTCCGGACTGAGCCTCCCGGGGAAAACCGGCATGCGGGAATGAGCCAGTTTATTGTTCCCATTCGAGCAGATGGCGTGACGGTGCGAGGCATTGAGAACCTCGCAGGTGAGAGCGACTTCAACCAGATTTTCTTCGACGACGTGTTTATCCCTGATGAATTGGTGGTGGGTGAGCCAGGCAATGGATGGGCACAAGTCATGAGCGAACTGGCTTACGAGCGAAGTGGTCCAGAACGATTTCTGAGCGCATTTAGGGTCTTGCTCGAATATGGTCGGAGCATCAAGGGAAACGCCACGCCTGAACAAACCGCGCTTTATGGGCGATTGATCGCCCATCTGATGGTGTTGCGACGGATGTCGGTTTCCGTGGCGAATCTCTTGCAGCAGGGTGTCATGCCGAACACGGAGGCGGCACTAATCAAAGAGCTGGGCAATGCCTACGAGCGCTTGGTGCCCGAAGCGATCAGGCTGTATCCGCCTAAGCATCCCTCTCCCGACTACGCGCGGGTGCTGAATGAATGCATTTTGCACGCACCCTCGTTTACGCTGCGAGGAGGCACGCGTGAAATCTTGCGCGGCATGATCGCTCGTGGATTGGGATTGAGGTAACCCATGGCCAGTGAATCGCAACAACTGATTGTTGAGTCCTCAAGTCGGCTCTTAGCCGATCACGTCTCACCTGCGCTGATTGAATCGGTCGAGGCGGGACATTTTGCAGAGGGGCTCTGGTCTCGGCTGGTGGAGCAGGGGCTTTTGCTGCTTGGCCTCGATGAATCGGCAGGGGGGTACGGGGGGACCTTTGGCGACCAACTGGCATTGCTACGCCAGATGGGACGGTATGCGGTGCCAGCGCCTGTCGCCGAAACATTGCTTGCCAATCATTTGCGGGCCCTGCTCGGCGCAGAGGGTCTGACACTGCCCAGTGCGGTGGTGGATTCGAGTCGCCTAACGGGGCGTGATGGCTCTTTTAGCGGGATGCTAGAAGACATCCCTTGGGGACCCTTTCTGCAGCGTGTGTTGGTTGCTGCAGACACATCGAGCGGCACGGTCTGGATTGAAATGCCTGTGGGCGAGATTGAGAATCGAGTCTCGAGTCTTGCAGGCGAACCGACGGCGACGTTGCGATTTGATCAGGTTGAGCCACTGCGTGTGTTGGGTCCCTTCATAGAACAGCACCAAACTGAGTTGTTGCATCGGGGGGCCGCGATGCATGCCTCGCTCATGGCGGGCGCGCTAGAACAATCCCTTGAGATCGCAGTGGGCTACGTCCTTGAACGTAATCAATTTGGTCAACCGCTGGCGAAATTCCAGGCTATCCAGCATCAACTTGCCGTGATGGCAACGCATGTGGCCGCTTCGACCCGCTCGGTGGATCAACTGCAAATGCGAGATGAGGCGCCCAGTGATCTGGATGTTGCGATTGCGAAGGCTCGGGTGGGCGAGGCGGTTGGGCTTTCAACCGATACGGCTCACCAGGTTATGGGTGCAATGGGTTACACGAGAGAGCATCATTTGAATTACTTAACCCGAAGACTTTGGGTCTGGCGTGACCGATTTGGTCACGAAACGGTGTGGCAGCAACGAATTGGCGAGTATTTTCTTTCTGCCAATCAAGCAGATTTATGGATGCAGATCACTGAGCTCAGCTAGGGTTCGGCGAGCCTATAGCTTCAGTTCGCTGTTGTGATGGGTGGTTTTCCTACCCACTCGCTTACCTAGGCTCGAGTGTAAGCCGCGGTTTGGGTTAGACCCTCGCTTGATATAACAATCCCTTGATCAACTAAGCGGATCATTGCGCTCAGGACGGACTGCCTGGCCGCAGGGTAAAGCCTTGGATCCGTTTCGGTGTACATGATGTCCACCATGTCTGAAATATGGTGGACGCCCCGATCGATACAATCCAGAATTTGGCGCTCTCGATCCAGACGGTGTGCAATAAAGGCTTCAACGAAGGGCTTGGTATCGGTGATACAGGTGCCATGTGTCGGCCAATACACTTGGTCATCTCGAGCCAATAATTTGTCGAGGCTGTCCATGTAAGCCGTCATGTCTCCATCTGGAGGGCCGATGACGCTGGTTGACCATCCCATTACGTGATCACCAGTGAACAGCGCTTTTTCTTCGACCAGGGCATAACACATATGGTTGGAGGTGTGCCCTGGCGTATACACGCAGTCAACGGTCCATCCTTGACCTTCAATGCGATCCCCATCCTTGACGACAACGTCCGGCACAAACGTCATGTCGCCCCCGGCTTCAATCGTGATGCCTTCTGCGGCTTTACCGGCGCCATGCGGGCCAAAGCCATAGGTGGTTGCGCCCCAGGCTGCTTTGAGGGGTGCAGCTGCAGGCGAGTGATCAGCGTGCGTGTGTGTAATGAGAAGATGGGTGACGCGCTCACCAGCAAGCGCTGACTTCAATGCGTCGATGTGCTCATCGATCATCGGGCCAGGATCAATCACGGCGACATCGCCGTGCCCAATGATGTAGGTTCCAGTGCCATGAAAGGTAAAGCCAGAAGGGTTGCGCGCAGTGATTCGGCGAATCAGTGGCGAGAGCGTTTGAATTTTCGTGTACTCAAATTCGTACTGGTAGACATAGGGAATCTTGACGCTCATCAATGAACTTCCAATTAAAAAGCGCAGAATAGCAAAAACCAAGGTTCGGAGCTTGCGCTCTGGGTTGGAGAAGAGTGAAATGACACGCGCCCACTGCGATTGAGGAACCCTATGGATATTATGCGCGCGGCGTCTCAGCTCATCGAGATCGGGATTGCACTAAACGCAGAGCGGGATCTGGAACGTCTGATGGAACGGATTTTGTTCGAGGCGATGGATTTGTGTTCAGCCGATGGAGGGACCTTCTATCGAGTGGATGGTGAACATCTTCGGTTCGAGATTCTCCGTACCCAATCCTTGGGCATCCATCAGGGGGGCAGTTCGGGCCTACCAGTGACGTTGCCGCCAATGCCACTTTTCAACGACAAAGGCCATGCTCGAACCGAAAATATTGTCACCTTTGCGGCGAACTCCAAGAAGACGGTAAAGATTGACGATGTTTACAGTTCGGATCAATTCGATTTTACGGGGACCAAAAAGTTTGATGAGGGCATGGGCCTCAAGGGGTTTCGCTCAAAATCGTTCTTGACCGTGCCGTTACAAAATCACAAAGGCGCTGTTATCGGGGTGCTGCAGTTGCTTAATCACCTAGAGGAGGGCACCGGCCAGGTGGAGGCGTTTCCAGATGAGGTGACGCCGTTGCTTGAGGCGCTGGCTGGGCTCGCGGGCGTCCTGCTGGACAATGCGATCCTCGTGGATGAACTTCAGGAGATCAATCAAGCGTTTATCAAACTGATCGCGTCGGCGCTGGACGCCAAATCGCCTTACACTGGGGGGCATTGTGTTCGAGTGCCCGCCATTGCCGAGATGTTGACAGAGGCGGCTCATGCGGTCAGCGACGGCCCCTTTGCTGGATTTAAGTTGACTGAAGATGATCGGGAGGAGCTTTTTGTTGCGTCCTGGCTCCATGACTGCGGCAAAATCACAACGCCTGAGTACGTCGTCGATAAAGCCACCAAGCTTGAAACCATCAATGACCGCATTCATGAAATTCGAACGCGTTTCGAGGTCTTAAAGCGCGAAGCAGAGATTCGCTGCCTGGAAGCGATCATTGCTGGAGGTGATGAAGTCTCCTTGCGTGAAGCGCTCGTGGCAGAGCTTGCGAGCATTGACGAAGATTATTACTTCGTAGCAGAGACGAATAAAGGGGGCGAGTTTCTTGACGATGAAGCCAAGGCCAGGCTTCACCGAATCGCTGAGCGCACGCTGACCCGCACCTTATCTAACAGAGCGGGGCTGTCCTTCTCTGAAGAAAAGCGTATGGCAAGGACTGAAGCGCCGGTTCTGCCAGTCGAAGAACCTGTGCTCCAAGATCGGCCGGACCATTTGGTGGAATGGGAGTTTAAGCCCTATTCGTTGGACCCCGAGAACCCCTATGGTTTTAAGATGTCTGCGCCCTCGCACCGGTTCAATTTGGGCGAAGTTTATAACCTGAGTATTGGTCGGGGCACGCTCACGGAAGAAGAGCGCTTCATTATTAATGATCACATCGTGCAGACTACAGTGATGCTCGAAACGCTCCCTTGGCCAAGGCATCTTCAAAAGGTGCCAGAAATAGCCTGCGGTCACCATGAGAAGATGGACGGCACTGGGTACCCTCGCAAATTGACAGGGGATGCCATGTCTATCCAGGCGCGGGTGATGGCGATCGCTGATGTCTTCGAGGCCCTCACCGCAGCAGATCGTCCCTATAAGCCTCGGAAAAAGCTCTCGGAGAGCGTCAAGATCATGGGCTTTATGGTGAAGGATCAGCACTTGGACCGCGAGCTTTTTGAGTTATTTCTCGACAGCGGCATTCATCGCCAGTATGCCGAGGCACATTTGATGCCAGATCAAGTCGACGATGTGGATGTGGCCGCGATCAAAGCACTTTATGCCTGATGGATCAGAGCACCGGTCGTAGTGGGACGACCGAACCGGGCGAGGATGAAGAGATTAGGGATTCAGAAGAGAAGTGGGCATACGCTTAGCTGCTGAGGCGGCTGGCTGAGCCCAACGAGCCACTCAGAGTTTTGCGAAACCGCGTTCGAATTCCCACAGAGTCGGTCGGGAAGGATCATCATTTGAGCTTTGCTCTTGGTAACTGAGCCACTCGTGTCGTCGTGACTTTAGCCAATACGTCACCTCTTCGTCGCCCAAATAGTGGCGCAAGCGCGCATCGTTTGAGAGTCGCTCTGCCGCGACCACCATATCATTCGGTAGATCAGTTGCCGATGGCTCGCTACCCCAACCGGTGCTGCTCATCGGCGGAGGTAGCTCCGTATTAGCATCCAGTCCGCTCAGTCCGCTCGCAATGATGAGCGATAACGCGAGGTAGGGATTTAAATCGCTGGACCCCAATCGGTGCTCGATACGGGCCGCCCCAGGTGACGGCGTCAGCACGCGAAGGGCTGCAGACTTGTGATCGATACCCCAACTTTGTCTGAGAGGGGCCGCTGAGAAGTCGCGGAGCCGACGATAACTGTTAATCGAGGGGCAGAGCATGCTGACGCTGGCCGGCAAATGCTGAAAGAGACCGCCAATCCAATGGTTGGCAAGCCGAGAGAGTTGGTAGCGTTGGTTTGAGTCCATCAGTAACGGCGTCATGCTCGCTTCTCTGTCGCCTGAGGAGCCAAGAAGTGAGTGGTGAATATGCATGCCACTGGCATGACCAGCCTTGATCTGCGGCATGAAGCTGGCAGCGAGGCCCTGCCCGGCTGCCGTTTCGAAGATGACCTGCTTTACTCGCATCACAGTATCCGCCGTTTGAACAGGTGGCGCGGGCGGGAGATTAAGTTCAATTTGCCCCGTGCCGTTTTCATCGCTCCAGGCTTCCCAGGCAATGTTCATGCTCTCGAGCGTTTGTGTTACCGCATTCATGAAGGGTGTTGCTCGGTGTGCATCGCGCAACGTATAGATAGACTGGAGCGAGGTTAGCGTTCGTGGCATTAGGTCTGCGTAGTCTGATGCTCGAATCGAGTCGTAACTCTTTTCAAAGAGGAAGAACTCGAGCTCCATGGATGTGAGGAGGTCGAGGTTGCGAGCATTCAACTGATTACACAATTGAATCAGTTGCGTCCTTGGGCAGAGGCTAATTGGCTCGCCATCCATCTGCACGAACTGACCGATAACGTGAGCCAAACCCTGTTGATGAGCATCCAGGGTGAGCGTTGAGAGGTCGGGTTTCAATGCGATGTCGCCCAGCATGGACGTCCTGAAAGGATGCCAGAAGGTCAGATGAGGCGTGCCACCGAGGTCAGCGCCCAATGCTAAGTCAGAAAATGCGTGAGCTTTTGGGAGCGCGGACTCAAACTTTTCACGATGAAGATATTTTCCGATCGGTTGACCATGGATATCGGTGGCCATGGTGCGGATTCTCGAGACGCTGTGATGGTCCAGCCAGGCTTTGAGGCCCTCGGCGCCATTGATTGAGCGGTTTAACATGGCCAGGCAATCCATTGTTTCAAGCCTTCATCTGCGAGATTGGCAATGTTTTCCATACTGCCTTGGCAGTTCAGTTGACCGGTGACCATTTCCCTGAAAAGTTGGGTGTAACCATTGAAAAAAAGTGCTAGGCGATCCTTCTCCCCCTCGATGCTGAGAGCAGAAGGGCCGTAGCCCCAGATTAGGGTTTGGCCGTCACGAGGATCGGTACAGGTCAATTGAAAAGATTGCGCATTAAACGATGTCGCTTGATCGAGGAAGGTCCGAGCCGCGGTTGGCCAGGGGATTAACTGGCTCGTGAAACAGCGCTTGAGCCTCTGCCCTCGGCTGGATAGTCCCGTACGCCACGGCCAAAGGAACTGCGGCGGCGCGTCAGAAAAGGGCGAGAGTTGCACGTGTAAATCGGGCGAATGGCGGCCTGCCGGCTCGATGATTAACGTTTGTTCTCGAAGGGAGAGACTCAAAAGATGTCCGTCATTCATTTTGATAACGACGAGCGGCTCAATTGCTTCGCTCACAGCGGATGGATCAAGTCGGTAGCGGCGCTGAATAAACGCGGCCAATTTGAGCACGGTCAAGCCCGGCTTGGGTGGTAGCTGAATCAGAAGATCACTCATACCTAGCTGGACTTTGTTAGGTTAATGGTCATCAAATTCAATAAATTCAACGACTTCAAGATCAAATCCAGAGATCGCATTATATCTTGACGGGTTGGCGAGTAATCGCATTTTCCCTACGCCCAGGTCTTTGAGGATCTGGGAGCCAGCGCCGATGACGCGGTAAACACCGGATTCACTCACTGAGCGGGTAGCTGCGGGAATGTCGGGATAAGCCCTGATTTGTTCGAGCTCGGCCTCGTGACCAAGCTGCTCACTCACTAACACGAGCACACCCGAGTTTTCAGATGCAATTTTTTTCAGGGCAGCTTGCGTCGACCACGAGCCCTTGAAGCCTGGCCGCAGGGTGCCGAGCACATCGCGAAGAAAACTGATGGTCTGAACGCGGACCACGCAGGGTGCCTCAGGAGAGAGGCTGCCCTTGCTCATTGCAAAGTGAAGCTGATCGGACGCGCTATCCCTGAAGGTCGTGAGATTGAATTCACCGAACTCGGTGGCCACGGACCGCTGATCGATGCGCTCAATGGTGGTGTCATGCAGCGCGCGATAATGAATCAAGTCCGCAATAGTGCCGATTTTTAGTTGGTGCCTCTTCGCGAACTGTTCAAGTTCAGGACCTTTCGCCATGGAGCCGTCTTCGTTCATCACTTCGACAATGACCGAGGCGGGTTCGTATCCTGACAGCCGAGCAAGGTCGCAACCCGCTTCGGTATGACCCGCTCGCGTGAGGACGCCGCCTCTTTTCGCAATGAGTGGGAAAATATGGCCTGGCATGACCAGGTCCTCAGGACGCGCATTTTTAGCTACAGCTGTTCGAACGGTGCGTGCTCGATCGGCTGCTGAGATCCCCGTGGTGATGCCATCAGCGGCCTCGATAGATACGGTGAAATTGGTCTCGTGTTGGGAGGAGTTTCGATCCACCATGAGCGGTAGGTTAAGCTGCTTGGCCCTGCGTTCTGTGATCGTCAAACAGATGAGGCCACAGGCTTCGCGGGCGAAGAACGTGATGTGTTGGGGCGTCACCACGTCAGCGGCGATGATTAAGTCGCCTTCGTTTTCACGATCCTCGTCATCGAGAATCAGCACCATTTTTCCGAGACGGAAATCCTCAAGTATTTCTTCGATGGTGTTGAACTGCATAGTTGCCTCCGAGCCATGCAGTATAGCCCATCTGAAGGTGATGGCTGCGCAGCGGAGGTGCGATTCCGCGGGTTGCGGGCCGGCGGGAGCCTCGGCCGCGAGCCCACCATCGGATCAACGCCCAACACCCGAGTAACGTTTTCTTCTCGGTTTGTCGACCAGCTAACGAATGTATTTAGAAACTAGCGTCGCGTATCAAGCACACGTTAAGGCCCCTTGAACCCACGCGGCGGACGATCGCGATGACCTGCTCCACGGCGAGGTATACTTAGCACTTGCGGACAAAAGAGATTCTGGTCGTTGGATAAACGCATCCTCCAAAGTTTGAAACGGCTGCCTGGCGTTCAGGTGATCGATGAGGCGCCCCAGCTTCGTGCTTATGAGAGTGATGGGTTGTCAGCGATTAAAGCACGGCCATCCGTTGTCGTCTTACCCGGTGATCTGCCCAGCCTGCAATCAGTGCTGGCCGTTGCGCGGGCGTTCAGCGTCCCTGTGGTGGCGCGGGGCGCGGGTACCGGGCTCTCAGGCGGCGCAACGCCTCATCCAGACGGCATACTGGTCAGTCTCGCTAAATTTCGGCGCATTCTCAGTATTGATGTCGAGAACCGTCGTGCGCGAGTCCAACCTGGGGTCACCAATTTAGCAATCTCTGAGGCAGTCGCCGAATACAAGCTTTTTTATGCGCCAGATCCTTCCTCACAAATTGCCTGCACTATTGGTGGCAATGTAGCGGAGAACTCTGGCGGTGTGCACTGCGTCAAATATGGATTGACGCTCCATAACGTGACAGGCGTTGAAGTGTTGTTGATGAGCGGTGAAACCCTTCGACTAGGTTATGACGATCCGTTTACCCATCAACCGGACGTGCTGGCACTGCTTCATGGTTCGGAAGGCATGCTCGGTATTGTGACTGAGGTTGAGGTGCAACTCCTGCCGACGCCAGAAGCAGTGGTTGTGATGATGTCAGCCTTTGATTCGGTATCCCGGGCCGCTAACGCAGTGGGTGCAATCTTCGCGCAAGGAATCATTCCTGCGGGGTTAGAAATGATGGATCGCCTCGCAATTCAAGCTGCGGAGGATTTCGTGAACGCGGGTTATCCCCGCCATGCAGAAGCAATGTTACTCATCGAACTCGATGGAACTGCGCGTGAGGTCGATGAGTTGATCGAGCAAATGCGGAGGGTTCTGGCGCAGCAAGGCGCCAGCGGAACGAAGGTTGAGCGCTCGCCGGAGGGCCGGGCGCGCTTATGGCTTGGGCGTAAAGCAGCATTCCCTGCCGTGGGTCGTATCGCCCCCGATTACTACTGTATGGATGGCACGATTCCTCGACGCCATTTAGCCGAGGTTCTAGAACGCATCAGCGTGCGTTCGGAGCATTACGGGCTCCAAGTCGCCAATGTCTTTCACGCAGGCGACGGCAATTTGCATCCCTTGATCCTCTACGATGCCAATGTGCCGGGCCAACTCGACAAAGCAGAAGCCTTTGGCGCAGACATTCTTAATCTCTGTATTGAGTTTGGTGGCACCATCACAGGGGAACATGGCGTGGGGCTCGAGAAGATTAACCAAATGTGTGTTCAATTCGATGAATCCGAGTTGCGTCTATTCCATGGGATCAAAGCTGCCTTTGATCCGTCAAACTTGCTTAATCCTGGCAAAGCGGTGCCAACGCTGAGTCGCTGTGCAGAGTTCGGCGCCATGCATGTGCATGCAGGACAATTACCCCACGCGAATCTCGACCGGTATTAGTAATGACGGATCAACTGGATGCGATCGTCGACCAGGTTCGATCTGTCCCAACAGATCATCCGGGTTGGGCGATAGAAGGACACGGCAGTAAGTCGTTCCTCGGCTATCGAGACCCCAATCTTGAGGCGCTGTCGATGAAGAGTCACTCGGGGGTGATTAACTACTGGCCAGAGGAATTAATCATACGCGCCCGCGCGGGCACCCCGCTCGATGAGCTCGAAGCGACTCTCGCGGCTTCTCGCCAACGACTGGTTTTTGAACCGCCGCGATGCAATTTGATGGGTACGCTGGGTGGCGCCATTGCGTGCGGCCTAGCCGGTCCTCGTGCGCCTTTTTCGGGTCATATTCGTCAGGCGCTCCTGGGCGTGCAAATGCTTCAATCCGACGGCCAAGTGATGCGTTTTGGTGGTGAGGTGGTCAAGAATGTTGCAGGTTATGACGTTTCACGCTTGATGATTGGTGCTCTGGGTATCTTTGGTCCCTTGCTTGATGTTTCGCTCCGTGTCTTACCGGTCCCCGCTTGGGAAGCCTTTTTTGCAAAAGTGGCAGACGAGTCGGCGCTTCATGCACTTCGTGCACGACGCCATGATGTTGGGCTGTCAGGCGCGGGCATCGTCCACGGACAGCTCTGCTTGCGTTACGAAGGCGCTGCCGCGAATGCAAGCGAAACATCAGCAAAGCTAAAGCAGCTGGGCTATGAGTCAGTGGACAGTGCCGCTTTCTCAGCGCTTCGGGATCTAACCTTCTCTACCGATGGCCTTTGGCGTTGGGAAGGTGATCCTGAGACGCCGCTGACCGGTCATGAAGTAGCAGTGGATTGGATAGGCCGGCTTCGGTACTACCATGCGCCCGCGTTCACACCCCCATCTGGCAAGGCTTGGGCTTACGCGCAGACATTGCCCGGGGAGGACCGTCTGCCCGTGACCGAACCCATCAAGAAGGTGCTTCTCGAACGATTGAAACGAACCTTCGACCCCGATTCGCGGTTTAATGCCGGACGAATGTTCAGGGAATTTTGATGCAAACTTCGCTAGACCCAACGCTTGCCCACCCAGAGACACTCACGGAGGTTGATCGCATTCTCAGATCTTGCGTGCACTGCGGCTTTTGTACATCAGGTTGCCCGACTTATCAGTTGCTGGGTGACGAGAACGACAGCCCTCGAGGTCGCATCTATCTGATGAAGCAAGCGTTCGAGGGCGACGCCTCATTCGATGCGATTGCCCCACACCTTGATCGATGCCTGACCTGTCGTAATTGTGAAACGAATTGTCCCTCCGGCGTCGACTACAGTGGGTTGCTCGACATTACGAGGGGTTTGATGTTCGAACAGGCGAACGGTTCGCTTTGGCGCCGGCTTCGCCATGCTGGCGTAAAGTGGTTGCTTCGGCAGCGTTGGCTCATGCGTATTGGATTCGCGATCGGGCGGGTGCTCCGCACCTTGCCTGGTCTTAAAAATGTTGGTTGGTTGCCGTTCCCCCGAATCCACACATTGCGTCGCGTGCCTCAGACTGATCACAGTGGGCGAGAACAGCCACGCGGAGATCACCTATCGTCAAAGCTACATCGGGGCAAAGTGCTTTTGCTCAAAGGCTGCCTGCAGCACTATGCGACGCCAGGCACGACCCAGGCGCTTGAACGGATCCTTGCGCGCTATGGCTTTGAGGCGACTTATTTAGATTCAGAGGCCTGCTGCGGCGCACTGCCTTATCATATGGGCGATCATGATACCGGGTTGCGTGATCTCTCTGAGCTCGATCGGCAACTCCAAGCATCGAGCCGGGAGTGGGTCGCGGTGTTGTCGAGCGCTTCAGGGTGCGCGGCGATGTTAAAACAAATGGATGCGCTGCCCGATCCTCAGCGCGGGAAGTCCACAGATCAACCATCGACAACCCGGAGGGTTATGGATCCCGTCACCTTTCTGGCTCAATTGCCACCCCTGCCGGTCGAGTCAATCAGGGTTGCCGTGCATCAACCCTGCACGCAAAGCCACGCGCTTAATTTGACGGGTCAGGTGGCTGACTATCTTGGTGTCTTGGGCTTTGAAGTGACTGGCAGTAATCAGGGTGAGGGATGCTGTGGATCGGCAGGGACCTATTCGTTACTTGAGCCTCGGCTGGCGAGCGCGTTACGCAACCAGATGCTCGGCCAGCTTGAGCAGGCGGCGCCAGATATCATTGTGACGGCTAACGTTGGCTGCCAAGTGCATTTGGATGCTGCGGGCAAAACCCCCGTCATGCATTGGCTTGAGCTTCTCGATCGACAGCTAATCTGATTCGGCCTGTATGTGCGGGATTGTTGTTTTTATATATCCGCCATCAAGAAGGCGAGCAGGCCTTTCTGGGCATGTAGTCGGTTGGCTGCTTGATCGAAAATGATGCTTCTAGGGTCGCGAACGAGCCCGGGGGTGATCTCGAAGTTATTATGAATGGGCATGTCGTGCATGATGCGCACGTCCAAATCCCCAACTAGGGATTCATTGAGCTGAAAAGGGAGCATCTCTTCCACGAGCGCCTCCTGTTCACTTGCTTGGCCCTCTGCGTTGAAATGCTCCATGTTGATCCAAGTATCTGTGTAGACGAAATCTGCAGTCGCGATCGCTTCATTCGGGTCTTCGATCCAATGCACATGGTCACTGTCTTGGATGCGTTGCTGCAAGCTGCGCGTGACGTCATCTGACTCCGTGACTCGAGGGGTCGCTAGGGTCAATGTGAAACCTAGACGATCCGCCAACGTTGCGAGACTATTCGATACATTATTTTGGACCCCTGTGTAGAGTAGGTGCAGCGCATCGAGCGGCTTATCGCTGTGCTCAGTCATCGTCAAAACATCAGTTAGCCCCTGACAGGGATGGTAGCGGTCGCAGCAGCCATTGATGACCGGGACCTGGCTCACAGCCATCATCCGGTCAATGTCCTCCTGGCTGAGCAGTCTTGCCATGATGCCCTCTACGTTTCGAGACAGGTATTCAATTTCATACTCGAGCTCAGTGAGAACGAAATTTGATGCTCGCCAGTCGATAAAGAGCGCGTGACCGCCAAATTGGGTCATGGCGACCTCAAAGGAAACGCGGGTTCGGGTGCTGGTCTTCTGAAAGAGTAGCGCGAGTGATTGGCCTTGCAATAACTGCGCGTAATTTGAGGGATTGGCTTTGATCGTGCGCGCCAGTTCGAGAACATGGAGCAATTCTTGTTTAGAAAAGTCTGCCAAATCGTTGACGTGTCGCATGACGCGAATCCTTAAATGACCGTGAGCGCGCGAGGAGTGTGTGGACGCTTTAAGGGGTCGGACTTTATTATCATTTGTCGGTGCTGTCCATGAAAACAGGGGTACGAGCGACATGTGCGGAAGACTCAATTTGATCGATGCGCCGATGTATGCGTTTTTTGCGAAATATCTGAATTTGCCGATCCAAATTGAGACGGCATTCAACGTGACGCCAACTGAGTCCGTGTGGACGCTGATTTCAAATCAAGGAGTGTTTGAGGCAATGACCATGCGTTGGTGGCTTGTCCCTAATTGGTCGCAGGGCCCTCAAAATAAGTTCAGTATGTTCAACGCCCGTGCGGAGACTGTTAAAACGAGCAAAGCGTATGCTCAGCCATTCAAAAGGCAACGCTGCGTGATCCCAGTGGCGGGCTATTTCGAATGGCGAGATGTTGGTGGCAAAAGACAGCCCTTTAAGATCTGTCGGGATGACGGTGAAGTTCTCTTGTTAGGTGGGCTGTGGGATCAGTGGCATGGCCCCGAGGGCACGATCATCAGCTGCACCATCATTACAACTGAGGCGCCCGCCTCAATGCAACCGTTTCATCATCGTGCACCTTTGATGCTCAACGATACCGAACTGACCGAGTGGCTTGATCAGCGAAGCGCGGGGGCATCGCTGGACAGGCTCCTTGCGCCGAGCGTGCCTTACGCGCTGTCGATCCAGGATGTGGACGCTAAGGTCAATTATGCGCGCAACAAGTCTGAATCGGCGCAACAAGCGGTAGGTGATGCGAGCCATATTGCGGTGTTAGCTAGGCCGCGCTGACGCGCGATCGTCTCGGCACAACGCTACGACTAGCGTCTTTTTCTTGTATCTGATTTTGGGTCCAGTTTCCGGTGCTCTTGCCGCTGCGGTGGGCCGTGGTGGCACTAGGCCCGAATATCAACCGAAAGCCGCGATCGATTTTTTGGCGGAAAGAACCTTTCACAAAAAATGAACCGGTTGAGCAATCGCGGTGGTCGTTCTTTTGGACCTAACCGCTTTTCGCTTGGCATTGAGGGCAGGGTGGGGTTGTGGTATTCGTGGGTTTTCAAAGCCCAGGATGATCGCATGACGCAGTATGATCGGTTAGATGCGGCACTCGCCGAAGGCATGGCGATCGCATTTCACGCAAGCCAAGCGCCGGACCGTTTAGCCCTAGATTCCGAACTCGGCGCGCGCACCTTCTCCGAGCTCAATGCTCGGGTCAATCAGCTCGCGCGCGCATTGCGCAGCAGTGGGCTTGAACCTGACGATAGTGTTGCAATGCTGATGACTAATCGTCCGGAGTTCGTTGAGATTTACTTCGCTTGTCTTCGGACAGGGTTGCGAGTGACACCCATCAATTGGCATTTAACGGGCGATAACGCGGCCTACATCGTGGGCAATTGTGAAGCGAAGGTATTTATTGCGGACGTTCGCTGCCGTGAGGCCGCAGCGGATGCCTTGGCAGAACATCGAGACCAACTGGCGTTAGCGCTGAGTGTGGGCGGTCCCATTGAGGGATTCGGCGATTACGAAGACAGTCTAGCGCCCATGTCGGATAAGGATCTGTCGCATCCTGTGCTGGGCACGCAGATGCTCTATACCTCAGGAACAACGGGCAGGCCCAAAGGCGTGTATCGGCCCCGCTTGGTAGCGCCCCCCGGTGCACCGAATCGGGCGGACACAGTGACGCGCGCTGGCCTTGCAGCGGCATGGAACCCTGAGTCGGATCGAACGCTGTGCACGGGCCCGGCGTATCATGCGGCGCCCCTCGCCTTCAATGTCGTGGCACCACTCAACAATGGTGTTGGCACGGTGATGATGGATAAGTGGGATGCATTAAGAACACTTGAATTGATCGAATCGCACCAAATTACCCATACCCATATGGTGGCAACCATGTTTCATCGACTGCTGGCGCTGGGCGAGTCGACGCTGTCTCGATATGACGCTTCGTCCCTTCGATTTTTGCTTCATGGAGCTGCGCCCTGTCCAGTTCACGTGAAGCAATCGATGATTAATTGGCTGGGCCCCGTCCTTTTTGAATACTACGCCGCGACAGAAGGCGGCGGTGGGTTCTTTGTGGATTCAAATGAGTGGTTGACCAAACCGGGGTCGGTGGGACGATCCCCAGAAGGCGCGGATAATCGGATCTTAAGTGATGACGGGGAGCCATTGCCTGCTGGGGCAATCGGGACGATTTACTTTAAGGCCCCTGCGCTTCGGTTTAATTATTTCAAAGACGAGGAAAAGACGGCTAAGAGCTATCGCGGGGAGTTTTTTACCCTCGGTGATATGGGCTATTTCGATGAGGACGGCTACCTGTTTCTCACAGGACGAAGCGCTGAAACCATCATTTCAGGCGGGGTGAATATCTACCCGCAAGAAACCGATGACGTCCTGCTCAAACATGAGGCGGTACTCGATGCGTGTACGGTGGGTGTGCCCAATGACGAATGGGGTGAAGAAGTGAAATCAGTGGTTCAGCTGCGAACAGGCTTTCCGGCCACCGCAGAGTTGGCGGCAACGCTGATTAATTTTTGTCGTGAACACTTGCCGGCGTTCAAATGTCCTCGTACGCTCGACTTCGCTGATGATTTGCCTAGACTGCCGTCTGGAAAAATTCAGCGCGGCTTGGTGAGGGCGCCGTTTTGGGCGGGTCGTGACCGCCAGATCTAGGCCAGGTCTAAGCCAGATCTAAGCCAGATCCAAGATAGCTGCCTGAGGGTCTGATCCGTGTTCAAGTGAGTGCTTGGCCGCAGGACCATTAATCAGTCAGTTCACTAAACCGCCGCCAAAGTTACCCTGCAGCCTCAACAGAGAGAAGGAATCACTGCCATGGAACGTATCCCTTACTTGCCCAGAACCCTCGCTATCCTGAGTGACGTGATCAGTCACTTTTCGAGATTGCTATGTCCCGCTCTGGCTTTGATGGCGCTGAGCATGAGCAGTAGCTTCGCAGCGCAAGTGGCCGCAAGTCGAGGCGCCCATGGCATGGTGACCTCAACCTCTCGTTTGGGTAACGAGGCCGCCATTGCCGTGATGAAGGTAGGCGGCAACGCGGTGGACGCTGCTGTAACTTTGGGATTTGCCCTGGCTGTCACCTACCCAGAGGCTGGCAACGTGGGCGGTGGGGGTTTTGCCGTGCTGCGTTTGCCCTCAGGGGAGGTGGTGACCCTGGATCATCGTGAGCGAGCGCCTCGGGCGGCGACTCGCGATATGTTTTTGAATGCGGACGGCCAGGCAGTCGCTGAACGATCGCTCAATAGTCATCTGGCCTCGGGTGTGCCAGGAACAGTGGACGGTTTGTTGGCGCTTCATGGTCGTTACGGCTCCCTGCCACTCAAGCAGCTCTTAGCGCCGGCCATAGAGATGGCACGCCAAGGCGTACTGATCGAGCCCGAACAGGTTGATCGTTTTAATGATCTAGCGACGAGGACCCCCCATTGGCCAGCGACGCAGCAGAAATTTACCCAGGCTGGGCAGCCTTTTGTTCAAGGGGATATCTGGAAGCAACCCCATTTGGCCAACACTCTTCAAACGATTGCTGAGGAGGGGCGCGCAGGATTCTACGAAGGTTGGGTTGCGCAGGCCATTGCAGACGAAATGAAGCAGGGCGGGGGTCTTATTACGCTCGAGGACCTAAAGGATTACCGAAGCGTTTGGCGGGCGCCTATCCATACGGTTTACCGTGGTTTTGATATCTGGAGTATGGGTCCACCCTCATCCGGAGGCGTACTGATTGCTCAAATTTTGCACATGCTGGAGCCCCATGATTTGTCGAGTATGGGATGGGGCAGTGCAAGGCTGACGCATTTGGTGGTCGAAGCCGAGCGGCGAGCTTATGCAGACCGTGCCGAGCACCTGGGTGATCCAGATTTTTGGCCTGTCCCGGTCGACACGTTAGTCAACCCAGAATACGCGCGCGCGCGGATGCGTGACTTTGATCCAGAGCGGGCCTCCCTCAGTCTCGAGATCGGCGCGGGTCAAGGACTAGCGGAAAGCGAGAACACTACGCACTATGGTTTGATTGATAAGAATGGATTGATGGTCGCGATTACAACGACCCTAAATAGCAGTTTCGGTAGTGAGCTGGTCATCCCCGAAACGGGGGTGTTAATGAACAATGAGATGGATGATTTTTCGGCTCAACCGGGCGTGCCCAATCAATTTGGTCTTTTGGGCGCGGAGGCTAATGCTATTGAGCCCGAGAAACGGATGCTCAGTTCGATGACGCCGACCTTAGTCACGCGGAACGATGAGCCCTTCCTAATCACCGGGTCCCCAGGTGGCTCAACCATTATTACCACGGTCCTCCAGGTGCTGATGAACGTTATTGATCATGAGATGCCGCTGGCTGACGCAGTGGGTTTGCCTCGGTTCCATCATCAGTGGTTTCCAGACGCTATTCAGTTTGGGCCCCGGGCGCTGAGTCCAGATACCCAGGATCTGCTACAAGCAAAAGGCCATAAGCTCGCGCCCAGGAGCGAAATTGGGGATGCAAACTCAATTTTGGTTAAAGATGGGATTTACTGGGGCGTCAAAGATCCTCGGGAGTTCGGTTCTGCTCTCGGCTATTAGCGCTACCAGGCGCGAGGCCGCATTGCCCCAAAAGCTTGCTCAAATCTTCCGCGTGACGCTTGACTTGATCGCGCGCTGATTGGATGAGCGCCGTTCGCTCGCGCCGAAACTGTTCCAACTGGGGTGTCTGGCTCGTAAGCAGCGCTGCCTCAAGTGAATCGATGAGCGGTAGGGTGAGTTGGGTCATTTTAGTTAAACGATGGATTTCTTGTTGAAGTGTTCCCGCGAACACATGGGTCACCAAGCCCTCAAGCCTTTTTGCACGGGCGTTGGGCATGCCTTGGTAGCAGAGAGGGCGATCTTGAATGAATTTAGCAAGGGTTCGCTGTGCGACGTCCAAGTGATCTAAAACATCGGCCCAGGCGCCGATGATTTGGCCGCCCAATCCAGAACGAAGGGGTTGCAAGGCTTCGTTGATCTCTATTGAAGTCGGTATTGAAGTCCCCGATTTAAGCCCCCTAGAGAGTTCCAAAAGCGAGGACAATGCCATGGATTCGGTGAGCGCGTCTTCAGATTCAAGCGAGCCGAGCTGTCCCGGCTGCCAAAAAGTCATCAGCTCATCGCTATACAAAATTGAACGTTCGATTTGGAGTGCAAGACGCGCACGTTTGGTCGTTAGGGCACGTTCAATGACCCCCGCAAGTTCTGGTTCGCCCAGCTTGAGCGATTCGATGCAGGCTGGTGCAAGCTCGATAAAACGAAGCTGAAATTCCAGCCGTCCGATCGGGTCGGCCCATCGACCGAGCGAGTTGTTTTGCTCAGAAAGGACCTGGTGAAGTGCACAAGCGTTGAGCGAGAGATAGTCGAGCACGCCCAAAGCTTGTGTGGATGCTTGAACCTCTTGGAGGTCAAGGTGCCGTTGGCGCCGGGCAATACTTGGTCTGATAGCCGGGGTGATGGGCAGAGACTCGATATCGAGTGTCGCTTGGAGGCGGCTGGTGTAAGTCTGAAGCGCATCCTGAATCGAAGGGGGGCTGCATGCCGCGATTGACCAGACGGCGGCGAGGATGAGGGTGCGCTGCGACGCCCAGCGCCCTAATCTGAGTCCAAGAAGAGCTCCACACGGCCTCCGTAACGTTTGGCATTCTGGCGGCTTTGAGTGCTCGAGGCGGCAGTGGCGCAGCACTTCCCTCTGTCTTAAAACCCTCCGAATGGCGAAAAAGTTGAGCACTATCATCCTGCCCCAGAGACTGGAGACGAGGCAGTGACGTCGAAGGGGTGGACGTCAGGGACGCATCGGATGCTTGGTGTACAATGCGCGCGAATCATCACTAAGAGCATCCTGTGGATTTATCAGCATTCAAAGCTTACGACATCAGAGGTCGAATTCCTGATCAGCTGAATGTCGATTTGGCAGAACAGATCGGTTTAGCTTACGCCGCTTGGTTAAAGCCTCGCAATGTGGTGGTTGGCCATGACATCAGGTTAACGAGCCCAGAATTGACTCAAGCTGTTATCCGTGGGCTCCGACGAGCCGGCGTCCATTGTCATTTCATCGGGGAGTGCGGAACCGAAGAGATCTATTTCGCCACCGATCATTTCGAGATGGACGGTGGAATCATGGTGACAGCAAGTCATAATCCCAAGGACTATAACGGGATGAAGTTCGTGCGAGAGCAGAGTCGGCCCGTGAGTGGAGATGATGGGTTAGGCGAGATTCGTGCGTTGATCGCGTCAGGTCAACTCGATGTGCCGGCCAACCAAGCGGAAGGCGAGATCTCTAATCTAGACCACCGACCGGCTTATATTGATCACTTGTTGCAGTATGTTGACGCCTCTGCGCTCAAGCCACTTCGGATTGTGACCAATGCCGGGCATGGAGGCGCGGGCACGGTGATCGATGCACTTGAGCCGTATCTCCCCATTGAATTTATTAAAATTCATCATGAGCCGAATGGTCATTTTCCAGAAGGCGTGCCCAACCCGTTGCTGATTGAGAACCGTGCATCAACAATCGAAGCGATTCGCGCCTCCAAGGCAGACTTTGGTATTGCGTGGGACGGGGATTTTGACCGTTGTTTCTTCTTTGACCAGGACGGACGATTTATCGAGGGTTATTACATGGTGGGCCTACTGGCGGCTTCGTTTCTGGAGCGCGAACCCGGCGCCGCGATTGCTTATGACCCGCGACTGACCTGGAATACAGAAGACATTGTTCGTGAGGCTGGGGGGCGGCCCATCATGAGTAAGACGGGCCATGCATTTTTTAAGGCGGCGTTACGCCTTGAAAACGCAATTTATGGCGGTGAGATGAGCGCCCATCATTACTTCAGAGATTTTGCATCGTGCGACAGTGGCATGATTCCCTGGTTATTGGTTGCAGAGATGATTTCTAAGCGAGGCCAATCACTTGCTGAGCTGGTTGATGCTCGAATGGCTTGCTATCCAGCAAGCGGCGAAATTAATCGAAAGGTAGAAGACGCAAGCGCGACGATCAGTGAGATCCGCGCAGCGTTTGAAAAAGAGGCGGAAGGCGTGGATACCACAGACGGTATCAGTCTCTCGTTCACGGACTGGCGGTTTAATCTTCGTATGTCGAACACAGAACCGGTCATCCGGCTGAATGTGGAAAGCCGAGGTGATGTCAGTCTGATGGAAGAAAAAACTGAAATGCTTTTGGGGATGATTGGTGGCGACCTTGCGTAGCCTCTCTATCAGAGCCCTGAATGACCATCGGATGGTCCACTCGCGGTGAGTTGGCTGGGTGGGCTCTTGGGTGGGACGTTGGGCTTTGCGATAGGCGGCCCTATCGGTGCAATTCTCGGCGCCATTGCTGGCAATTCCCTCTCGGAACGTTCTGGACAGACGTTCGATCAAGCATCCAGGCAAACGATCTTTTTTACCTCGCTCTTTGCCATGCTAGGCAGTCTTGCCAAGGCGGATGGTCGAGTGTCAAAGGCAGAAATCGCATTCGTTGAGACGCTGATGCGTGACCAGTTACGCCTGGATTCTAGCGCACGCAAGGTCGCCATCAAGATTTTCAATGAGGCAAAGCAACGACCTGCGTCCTTCGAAGCCTATGCGCAACAGTTTTCAGAGGTGTTCCGTAGTGAGCCGGAACAGGGTGAAATGTTGCTCAGATTGCTATTGCAAGCAGCGATAGCCGACGGCGAGCTTCATGACGATGAAGTTCGTCTGCTTCGGCGCGCCGCCTCCCGACTCAGGCTTGAGCAGGTTTTTGAACAACTGCTGAGTGGCCTGACCCCAGATGGGGAGGTTAATCGTCTGGAAGCATGTTACGCCTTGCTTGAGAGTGAACCCAGCGACGATCTGGCGGTGATCAAGAAACGATATCGTCAGTTGGCGATGAAATATCACCCAGACCGCATTCAGAGCCAGGGTTTACCTCCGGAATTGATCCAAGCCGCCGAGACGAAATTTAAAGAAATTCAAGATGCCTATGATCGAATCGAACGCGCGCGCCAGTGAGGTAGGAGGATCGCGGACGCGTACCTGTACGCTTGGGGCGTCAGTCATGACTCAGGAGTCGAAGGATTGATCCCTTTTCTAAAACCTAAAGTCCCCGAGATGGAGCTCGCAAGGGACGTGCTGGATCAGGCCTTTGGACACCGTAGCGCGGAACTCAAAGGCGTTTTCGCGCCCTATCGAATTCGACCACTTGGCGCTCATCTGGATCATCAAGGCGGTCCGGTTTTTTCGATGAATACGGCGTTTGGTATTCATGGCGTTTGGCGGCTGAATCAGACGCGCGAGGTTAGGGTGCTCAGCCAAGGCATTGGGCGCGTCGTCATTCCAGTTGATCAGTCGATACAACGCTTGAATGATGGCTTTGATTACTTGCGTGCCACACTATCTCAAGTGTTAGCGCGGGGGGTTAATCTCCCAGGAGTTGACGTTTACCTACAGGGTGAGCTTACCGCTTGTGGACTGTCCAGTTCTGCTGCGGTCACCTTGCTCTACCAGGAAATACTCTTGCAGGAGACGCGGCTGGCGTTGTCAGTTGAAGAGCGTCTTGATTGGGCGGTCGCTTGTGAGAACCACTTTATCGGTGTTCAAAGCGGGATCGGCGATCAGACCTCCATCCTGTATGGGAAGGAAAGTGAAGCCGTTCTATATGATTGTCGTCAACGATGGGCGACAAATATCTGTGAACAGAGCCCTTGGACTTTTCTTGTGTTGAACAGTGGTCAAAGTGCTGCTCTCTCGGGATCGACCAGATTCAACGATCGAGTTGCTGAATCCTATGCCGCCGCAGAGGAACTTGGGCGCTTGTCCAATGATCTCTCCGACCAACCGAAGCTAAGCGATTATTCCGAGCCCAGCTTCAGAAAACACTGCGCTGGCATGACGTCGATCAGTCAGCGTCGTGGAGAGCACTTCTTTACTGAAATCGAGAGAGTACGCCTAGGTGTTGAGGCGTGGAAAGCGGATGATAAGCGGTTGTTTGGTCAGTTGATGAATGCTTCCTGTCAGAGCTCAGTTCTTAATTACGAAACGGGAACTCCCGCACTTATTGAGTTAGTAGGACTGCTCCAATCGCAGCGAGGGGTGCTCGGGGCCCGATTTAGCGGTGCTGGAACCAGGGGGTGTGTGGTGGCTTTAATCGAGCCAGGAGAGGTACGCCCAATCCTAGAAGCGCTTCCCTCACGCTACAGCGAGGAGTTAGCTTCACTCATGTCCCGGCAATGGGCGTTCACCACACAGGCTCATCGAGGCCTGAGTCTGCTATGAAAGTTCTTATTCTTGCAGCTGGGTTTGGAACTCGTGTGCAACATTTAACGGGTGGCAAGCCGAAAGCATTGATGCCTTACAAAGATGGTGTGCTCCTCGATGCGCTGATCGAACAATTCACCGCTTCTGACGAGATCAGCTTAATCACCAATGCGCTTTATCGGAGCCAATTTGAGCAATGGGCTGATGGAAAGGACCGCAAGATCTTGTTGATAGACAATCAGGTGATGTCGGAATCCGAGCGCAAGGGAGCTCTGTTTGATCTGGCTTTGGCTCTCGATCACGTAGGGATTGATGAACCGATGATTGTGGTGGGTTCTGACACCATTTTTGATTTCTCCCTTGCGGCATTCGGTGAAGCACTGGCTAGAGACCACTGTTCGCTGGTGGGCGTGCGCAAGAACCCAGATCTGGAAGATCAAAAGCGTCGAGGCGTTGTTCAGATGGATGCGTTGGGGAGAATCACTGGCTTTAAAGAAAAACCTCTATCGCCCAAGAGCGATACAGCCGCAACCGCACTCTATGGATTTATGCCTGAAGCGCTCAGAAGATTAAAACCTTATCTTGCTGATAACCAAAACATCGATGCCCCCGGCTATTTCATCCAATATTTGATTGATCAGGTCCCAATGGGTGCTTGGTGGCTTCCGGGACCGATCATTGATTTCGGTCATGCGGATGCGCTTTCGAAGTCACTCATGAGTTGAGTGCTTTCCACAGAAGGGCCGTTCGCTGCAGCATCGATCGCCAATACCGAGCGTGTGCCGCTGAAATCGGTTGAGCTAACAACAGCACAGGGGTGCGTGCAACGAGAGGCAGGAAAGATCGAATGTCGGCTATCAATTGATCCACTCCGCGATTGCTGTAGGGCGCTAGCAGATGTTGGCGCTCAGCCAAATAGTGCACTAAGCATTCACGGATGAGCTTCAAGTTCACTTGCTCCGCACTAAAGTAAAACGCAAGGTCAAAGGCTGTCGGCCCCCAACAGTAATCGCCCCAGTCGACGATAGGGCATCCTAGCTGAGGCAAGATGTTGCCGAGCCGAGCGTCACAGTGAATCAGCCCCAGGTGATCTGGCTGAAGGTCACTTTGCTCGACCGCGATTTCGTCACCGAGTGAGACGAACAAATCAGCGGTGTCGGAACCCAGGGTTTGACGCATCAATCGATGTTCGTCAACACCGATTGGACCAAGTTGTCGAACATTGTCCTCAAAGCGAAAGGGAACCAAGGAAGGACTGATCGGGCTCGTGTGCAAAGCTGCGAGGGATGCCATGGCCGCTCGGTGAATAGCCAGCGGATAGTCCAGTTGACCGGTTGGATTGTGAGTCCTGGCCCGATTTACGTCTGATTGGCAGGGCGATGCGACGGGAGGGCCCATCTCTAGGGATGCGCCTTGGTCAACGCTTACTGAGAGATCTTCGAGTAACAGTATGCCGCCCGTGGTCTTTGGATCGTCATCGATGAAAAAAGCCTCGGGCGTTCGAACGAGCACCTTTGGACGGACCGACTTATAAAACTGCCACTCCCTTGAATAGCTTTGAAACTGCAGGTCAAGGGCGCCGTCAACGCTCCGGACTTTAATGAAGATGGTAAAAGGCGCTCGTACGCCTCTTTCATGAACTTTGGCCCGAAATACGCGCGCGACATGCCCGCCGTCGACTGCTTGGAGCTCGAGCAGTTGCCAAATACCCTGCGATCTTTCGAGAAGATGGGCACTGATGTGCGCTTTGGCGTTCGCGTCCACCCAGTCGCCGGTTTAGTCGGACGTGAGGGTTGAAAGCTTGAATTCGATACTGCGCACGGTGTCCCCCTCGCCATTCCTGATTGACGCGAACACGCGCCGAGCAGACCAATCGATTTCGAGCATACCGTAATTGGCATCATAGAAAGGTTGCCCCAATCGGTAGGGTCCGGGCTCAACCGAAAGTTCACTCAAAATCGAGGACAAGGGAAGATTCAGCGAAGAGGCCGTGATTTCCAGCAAGGGTGATTCGCTTCGCTCTTTGTCGTAGTAGATACCGGCCATATGACGATCGCCAGAGAGTATGAGGATACTACCCTTCGCTTGCGAGAGCAGGTTCATCAGCCGTCTCTGTTCAAGCGGAAGAAGCCGCCACGCTTCCCATGCATGGCCTTCCGCCAGAAACTGGACCGAACTCGCAATCAACCTCAAATCTGCGGGTTGCGTTAATACCTCTTCGAGCCAAGCCCATTGCGCATCGCCCAGCATGGATTGATTAGGATCATCTGTGGGTTCATAGCGTCCGTTGCTTGGAGGAATGATGGGCTTTCGGAGCGCCGTTCGAAAGAAACGGGTGTCCAACAGGATCAATTGGACGCTTCTTCCAGGCTCTCCAAATCTAATCTCGCGATAAATGCCGGGTCGACCTGCGCTCGGGTCATCCGAAGGGACAGTCCAAAAGGTTTCGAAAAGTGCCTCAGCTGCCCATTTATGCGGCCAATCACCCCCTGCGTCATTCAGCCCATAGTCATGATCGTCCCAAGTGGCATAGAGCGGGACTTGGGCCTTTAGATGCTGGAACTCGCGTGATTGGGCAAGCAATGCATAGGCTGCCTGGAGGGACTTGAGTTCCGGATCGTCTGATTCATCGTCTGCATAGACGTTGTCTCCAAGGAAGAGAAAGACATCAGGCTCGTCAGCAGCGATAACATCGAAGATGCCATACGACTCTTTTGGCTCAGCGCAACTGCCAAAGGCGATTCGGGTCACGGTATCTGGGCTTGTGCGACCCACTAAGGTCTCGTTGGCAAGCATCATGGGGCTGACTAACAGCAAGGCGCTCATTAACCAGCAGTTTTTCAGTTTGCAGAGTCGTCGTTTCATGAACAGAATCTCGGGGTTAAGACTCGAGTCTATCACGGCCTCGGATCATGCAGTTTAGCGGTCTGGCTTGGTATGCTTGCGGCTAAATACAGAGATCGCTATATGCCAAACCCAGAGAAAAGCCGCTTGCGCAGAGTACCGCTCGATTACCAGCCGGTTGCGCCTGATGAGGTGCTGCGACGAGCAGAAGCCTTCAGTGACTTAATGCGCCGCCGACGAAGCGTCCGGATGTTCTCCGGTGTTTCGGTCCCAGACGCGGCCATTCGCGCTTGTATTCAAGCGGCTGGATCATCGCCGAGCGGTGCGAATCAGCAGCCCTGGCATTTTGCTGTGGTTGCCTCACCTGAAAAGAAAGCGCTGATTCGTCAGGAAGCAGAGATCGAAGAGCGATCGTTTTACAGCGAACGCGCGTCGGAAGAGTGGCTTGATGCGCTCGCGCCCATAGGAACCGACGCGGATAAAGGGTTTTTGGAGGATGCGAGCCATTTAATTGCCATTTTTCAAGTTCGCCATGCGCAATCGGCAACCGGTGAAAGAGTGAAGCATTATTACCCGCTGGAGTCCGTTGGGATCGCCACCGGCGTATTGATTACTGCCTGCCATCAAGCGGGTTTGGTGACACTGACGCATACGCCGAGTCCTATGCGTTTTCTCAACAAAATTTTGGGTCGCCCCAGCCAAGAACGGCCTTTTTTACTGCTTGCGGTAGGCTACCCCGCTGAAGCCGCCTGGGTCCCAGACATTGCTCGAAAGAAGATGGAGGAGATCGCGTCATTTCATTAAGTGGCGGTCTTCAATAAGGTGCTGAGGGTGGTGCCAGGTGAGCTTGATCTGCGAATTTTTGCCGAGTGGGTTTCGATTGTCCGGCAAATCGTGCCGCGACCCGGGAGAAGATCTGCGGGGGCCTTTCTGCAGGAATCAAAGGCACCAACTAGATCAGCAATGTCATCAGATGGGTGCCCGAGCAGGACCTTGCTGCGCGGTGCGCTGTTGGAGTGAGATTAGATCCGCAAGAATATGACCGGCCTCAATCACGTAAGCGTCGGGCGTTTTCTTCTTGGGAGGTTCTTCGGCCTGAGTCCCATCAGCCTGATCCTCCGATCGGGTTTGGACGGCAGTTTCCTCAAGGTCGATGGTGATAGCTTTTGCAGCACCGCCATCACGAACAAATGCGCCAATGTCTTCAGTGATGGCTGAAGAATCAGGATCTGCTCCTTGCTCGATGGATTCTGCATCCTCATCGAGCTCGTCTAGCGAGGCCAGCGGCGAAAGCCCTTGCGCTTCACGTTTATTGTTCATAAGGCCCAGCCAGAATGTTTCGTTCTCTTCTTTTTCTTTGATCCGATCAGCCTCACGTAGCGACAACTGTGTGTCATCCGCTCTTGATTGGCGGTACGCAAACGCTGAGGACACATAATTGAATTCGGGGTCCTTGGCCATCCTTGCCTGGTGACGGCTGATCAGTTCGGGCAGTAAGGGCTGCAAATCGCCTTTGGTTCGGTAAAAGGTGGGTCGAATTTGATCCCAAGGGAGGGGGGCATCCAACGTGCTCTCGCCAATGGCTTCAGGGTCGTAATCATCGGGGTACTGCAGGTCTGGGATGATACCCCGATGTTGGGTCGAGTCTCCGCTGATTCGATAGAACTTTGCTTGAGTCATTTTTAATTGACCATGGTCGAGAGGCTGCAGTGTCTGTACGGTTCCTTTACCAAAGGTTTGAGTACCGATAACGACACCCCGCTGATAATCCTGGATGGCCCCAGCAAAAATCTCGGATGCTGAAGCGCTTAGGCGGTTAACGAGTACCGCAAGCGGGCCCCGGTAGGCTGTGCGAACATCGCGGTCGCTTAAAACATCAACACGATTGGCTTTGCTGCGAATTTGCACCGTTGGTCCTCGGTCGATGAACAACCCGGTGAGTGTTTTGGCTTCCTGCAAGGAACCACCCCCATTGTCCCTTAAGTCGATGACCACGCCATCGACACCCTCGGCTTCAAGCTCGCCCAGCAGGCGTTTGACATCGCGCGTGGTGCTGCGGAAGTTCGGATCGCCTTCTTGCATGGCTTTGAAGTCAACGTAGAAGGTTGGGATGTCTATCACGCCGACTCGAGTCTTGCTGCCAAATTGTTCAATTTCGACGACTTCGGCTTGAGCAGATTGCTCTTCGA
>CAYZUV010000004.1:0-30480 GCA_964481245.1 uncultured Pseudomonadales bacterium | reverse complement strand
AATATGGACTCGGCATTAACTGGCATCCCAAGCCCCTTGGCGACACCGACTGGAATGGTTCGGGCATGCACGCCAACTTCTCTAACGGCCCCATGCGCGATCTGGGCGACGAGTCGGTTTTCACAAAAATTTGTGAAAACTTCGGCAAGAACATTGAGCGTCACATGAGTGTCTACGGCGCTCATAACGAGCAAAGACTGACCGGCAAGCACGAAACGCAGTCAATCGATCAGTTCAGCTATGGTGTTTCTGACCGCGGTGCGAGCATTCGAATCCCAGTATCCACCGTTGTTGACGGTTGGAAGGGCCGCTTGGAAGATCGCCGAACGGCGTCCAATGCAGATCCCTACAAGGTCTCCGCCGCTATCATTAAAACCACCAAGGAGGCGCTGGCCTAGCACACACCTGCTGACAGGAGTTGTAGCGCGTATCATCGCGCCATGCGAAAAAGGGAGGCGTGCCTCCCTTTTTTATGCGCAAAATTCGCACCCAGCCAATCTTCAAAGGTGCAAGGAACCTACCCTCCAGACCTTGCCAACTAACCCGACCAACTCAAAAGGCTGGAAAGGAGAGAGAGTTCCTCCGTCATTCGCGCATAGACCTACAGATACTGCGGCGCTGGCAAAGCGCGAGGCCGGTTGGCGCTCTGAGGCGGTCCATTTGCCATCTCCGCTCAAGCAAAATCAGCGCATGCCAACGTCTAAGCTTATGCTGAGCACGGGCTAGGCATCATCGGTTTGCCTCATTACGGCTCGGAATGGTTCAAAAGACGCAGGCGAACTCAGTGGTTTTGCTTTCAGTCTCGATTTTGACAACCAATGGGCTGAAAACGCCGATTCCTGACGCGTTCGCACTCATCTCTGATCGTTCGTCGATGAGATCGCTAACCCGCAGGAATTGAAAACCTCAAGGGTCCGAGTAGACTGCCTATTCACCTTTGGTTTGGCATCCAGGTATGAACAAACGGCTGATGAGCCTGCTTCTGTTATGTAGCTTCGGCGTGTCATGGGCAAGCGTAATGGCCGCCCCAAGCTATCGGTTGCAATTAATCAGCGAGCAGCCTGGTCCACGCGTTCAAGCGCTCAAAGGACAACTAAACTTCACGATAAAAATAAACAGAAAATTAGATAGTGGGCACTCACTTTGGATCAGAATGGATGGCCTCGATCTTCAGCCCGTCAACGCGGGCCGCATCACCCTGGCCGACGTTCCGCGTGGGGAGCATCAATTTGACCTCGCGGTCTATGAGGCGCAAAACCCTTCGCCTCTGATGGTTACCCGCCCCATCACCCTCGACGTTCGACGATTAACACCCCACCAGTCACGCTAGAAGGCACCAAAATGGTGCGTTAGAATCTGTGCTGAGCTGACGATCACCCATTTTTTCGTGTATTCGAGGGGCATCAGCGGGTCTTAACTTGGTGCGTTTTTTGCTCAGCTCCCACCATGAATCTTCAAACCGCATTCACGCCCGAGTCACTGAATCTACAGAGCAGCCAAACCGTGCAAGACGTGGTCATCAACAGTCTGAATACTGCCATCGTGCTTTTGAACCACGAGCTCGAGGTCATGTTCATTAATCAGGCAGCCGAAAGTTTGCTCGAACTGTCTGAAAAGCGAGTCAAAGGGCAGCGCTTACCCGCAAAAGTTCCAGGCTGGAAAGGGATTGAATCGCTTCTTTACGAATCATTACAAACTGGCCAAACCTACACCCATCGACAGAAACACATTCAACTGGCGTCTACCCATGGCGTGACAGTGGATTTCACCATTACGCCGATCTCAGAGAATGAGTGGCCCAGATTGTTACTCGAACTCATGCCTGTGGACCGCTACATGCGCATCGACCGTGACGCGCTCACGCGAGAGCACCAGGAAGCGACTCACCAAATCATGCGAGGATTGGCGCACGAAATTAAAAACCCTTTGGGGGGCATTCGCGGCTCTGCGCAACTGCTCGCCGACGAATTACCCAATGCCGAGCTGCTTGAGTACACCGGCATCATCATCGAAGAAACCGACCGACTGAAAACATTGGTTGATAAGATGCTTGGGCCCAATGCACCCACCGAGATGAAGCCCGGTAACATCCATGAAATTTTAGAGCGGGCCCGAAAACTCATTGAGTTGGAAGCGGATTATCCACTAGCCATCACGCGCGACTACGATCCCAGCATCCCCGAGCTGTTGATGGATAGCGATCTGATCTTCCAAGCCGTGCTGAATATTCTTAGGAATGCCATGCAAGCTCTCGATCAACGAGAGAATGCAAGAATGACGATCCGGACGCGAACTGAGCGCCAGTTCACAATCGCGGCCCATCGCCATCGCAACGTACTCCGAATTGAATTTCTGGATAACGGCCCCGGGATTCCCGACAGCCTCAAAGACCATCTCTTTTTGCCGATGATTTCTGGTCGCCCCTCGGGTACCGGACTCGGCCTCAGCCTCGCGCACACCATTGTTCGGCAACACCGCGGCATCATTGAACTGAACTCAGAACCCGGTCGCACCGAGTTCATCATCATCATTCCTTTGGAGTTACCCAAACTATGAACACCATGAGCAGAGTCTGGGTCGCTGACGATGAAAAATCGATCCGATGGGTTTTAGACAAGGCGCTCTCCAAGGAGGGTATTGACGTCACGTGCTTCGAGTCCGCAGAAGCGTTGCTCACCGGGATGCACAGCGACAAACCGGACGTCATCGTGAGCGATATTCGCATGGACGGGCTCGATGGGCTCGAGCTGCTGTCGCAGCTTCGAGAAAGCCACCCTGAGCTGCCCGTGATTATTATGACCGCCCACTCCGATCTCGACAGCGCGGTGGCTTCGATACAAGGCGGCGCCTTCGAATATATTCCCAAACCTTTTGAAGTCGATGAAGCCGTCTCTATCGTCAAACGCGCGCTCATCGAACACAGCCGGTCCCAGGAGGCATCCGCACCACCGATCGAGCAACCACCGACTGAGATTATCGGTAAAGCGCCCGCCATGCAGGAGGTTTTCCGAGCGATCGGCCGCCTCTCCAAGTCAAACGTAACCGTTTTGATTAATGGTCAATCAGGCACCGGAAAAGAGCTCGTCGCCCACGCGTTACATCGACACAGTCTCCGCCGCGAAGGCCCCTTTGTCGCGCTCAATATGGCCGCAATCCCGCAAGACCTGATCGAGTCCGAATTGTTCGGGCATGAAAAGGGCGCATTTACTGGCGCCAATCAAGCGCGCGTTGGTCGTTTCGAGCAAGCCCGGGGTGGCACCTTGTTCCTCGACGAGATTGGCGACATGCCCGCCGAGGCTCAGACTCGCTTGTTGCGGGTCTTATCTGATGGCAAATATTACCGAGTCGGCGGGCACGAGCCCCTTTCTGCAGATGTCAGAATCATCGCTGCAACGCACCAGAACTTGGAAACCTTGGTCAGCGAAAACCGGTTTCGCGAAGACCTTTTCCACCGTTTGAATGTCATTCGCATTCATCTGCCGAACCTCTGCGACCGCAGTGAAGACATCCCATTGCTGTTGGAACACTTCCTCGCGCAGGCGGCAAGAGAGCTTGGAGAAGAGGTGAAGGTGATTCCGGAGGAAACCATGGCCTACCTGGCGGACTTGCCTTGGCAAGGCAACGTTCGACAACTCGAGAACTTCTCTCGTTGGATTACCGTGATGGCCACGGGTCGGAAAGTATTGTTGGAAGACCTTCCACTCGAACTCAAATCGGACGCCAATCACGCCCAGGGTTCTGAACAATCTTGGGATCGTCAGCTCAAAAGGTGGGCTCAGTCAAAGCTCAAGTCCAGAGCTTTCTCAAGCGAAGGCCTGCTTGCGGAAGCCCAGCCTCTATTCGAACGAGTGATGATCGAAGCCGCGCTTGATGAAACAGCCGGTCGTAAGCGAGATGCTTCCGTTTTGCTGGGTTGGGGGCGAAACACTCTGACTCGAAAAATGCAGGAGCTCGGCATGGACCAGGGCGACACAGACGACGCTTAGCTTAACCGACCTTACCGCTCTTCAGGCCTAGGCTTTTACTTATGTTCTCGATCGCTTTGTACGAGCCAGAGATTCCGCCTAACACTGGCAACATCATCCGTCTTTGCGCTAACTTCGGGCTGCCACTGCATCTTATAGAGCCGCTCGGCTTTTCTATGGATGAAAAATTATTGAGGCGAGCGGCGCTTGATTATCAAGAGTATGCCGCGGTCCAAATTCACTCCGATTTGAATCAAGCCATCGACCGGATCTCCCCGCATCGGGTGCTGGGCATCTCAACCAAAGGGCAAGCCAGGCTTGATCGTTTCGAATTCGGTCAGAATGACCTTGTGGTTTTTGGCCCTGAAACCCGCGGCATTCCTGAACCACTGCTCTTTTCAGACCGCTTTGATGAGGTCATCAAAATCCCAATGCAACAAGGGAGCCGGTCACTCAACCTTTCCAATGCGGTCGCCATTGTGGCTTTTGAGGCGTGGCGCCAGCTCGGGTGCCCAGGTGCGTCCGCGCCCTGAGGCGGGCTAAAACTAAGAGATGCTATTTGGAGACGACACTTTAGCCCGCTTGCGCTTCAGGGAAGCGGCCAGAGCTAGCCAGGCAGGCTACTGCACCGACGCTTCTTGCCGCTCTTTCGCCAGCTTCGCCTGCTCATACAATGCATCGAAATTCACGGGCGCGAGCATGAGCGGCGGGAAAGTCCCTTTCACAATCAGGCCGTCAATATTTTCCCTGGCGTAGGGGAACAGGATACTCGGGCAAAGGCTGGCCAGCGTCTGTTCAATCATCTCGGGCTGCAAACCGCTGATCTCAAAGATACCTGCTTGCTGGACCTCCGCGAGGTACAAGGTTTTCTCGTCTTCAGCCTTGGCGGTTAGCGTCAGAGTTAAATTGACTTCCCAAAGCCCCTCACCCAAGGCCTGGTTTTTTGTGTTGAGATCAAGATTCACCGATGGCTTACCCTGCACCCTGAAAGTCTCGGGTGCACCCGGAGATTCAAAAGAAATATCCTTTACATAGACTCGCTGAATCGCGAATTTAGGTTGGCTCTCGCCTGCTTCACTCATGGTTGTCTCCTTCTAGCAATGCGTCCAACCGCCCACTCATTTCGAGAGCAAAGAGTTCATCGCAACCGCCCACGTGTTGACCACTAATCCAGATCTGCGGCACCGTATGTCGACCAGATCGTGTTTGCATTTCAGCGCGACGCGCAGGGTCGGCATCGACAGGGATCTCATCGAAAGGTTGTCCCTTGTGTTCGAGCAACATCTTGGCACGAATACAAAACGGGCAATATCGTGTGGTGTAGATCGTGATTTGGCTCATAGTTACTTCGATAGCCTCAGCGCGTTCAATCCCAGATCCTTCGCTGACCTTAATTCTTCACCAACGGCAAGTTGGCATTCAGCCATTCGGCCATCCCGCCTGAAAGCCGGCGAACATCTGAAAACCCTTCCTTGATCAGCTGACTTCCTGCCGCGCTCGCGTGTTGGCCGATCTTACATACCAAAATCACCGGCTTGTCCTGATGACTTTTGAGCTCGTCCTTGCGACTGGCGAGACTGGCGTAGGGCACGTTGATCGCGCCAGCGATATGCCCAGACGAGAACTCCTTACGGTCTCGCAGGTCCACCACCACAGCCGACTCATGGTTGACCATCCGCACCAGTTCCTGAACCGTGACGCCTCGCCCGCCCTTCCGACCCTCGGTCACAATCAAGGCGACGATAAAGAAAACAAACGCCCCAACCAGTAGCGGATGATTGCCGATAAACTCAATTAACTGATCCACCAAGGGCCTACCCCTGAAAAAAGGCGTGATTATACACGCTTGCTTGGTTCACTCAGCATCACCGAATCAACCGTTTATTTATCGCCTGGTGATAAAGCGCTAACATAGCGTTTTCAGCATCAGATGACCTATGAGCCAGAGATCCACCACCGCTCTGATTATTTTGGATGGGTTCGGACACCGAGAAGACCCAACCAACAATGCGGTCGCGCTCGCTAAAACACCGCATTTTGATCGGCTTAAAGAGGGCACATGGGGTCTTATTTCGGGTTCCGGGCTTGATGTTGGCCTTCCCGCGGGGCAAATGGGCAACTCAGAGGTTGGCCATATGAATCTTGGTGCGGGTCGAGTCGTCCAGCAGGATTTCACTCGAATCAACCAAGCGATTGAAGATCAAAGCTTTCTGGACAATGAGACTCTCATCACCGCGTTCCGGGCGGCGAAACGGAAGGTTCACATCCTCGGCATGCTGTCACCCGGCGGAGTGCATAGTCACGAGGCCCAGCTCTTCGCGTTGATTGACCTCGCTGATCAGTGCGAAGCCTCTCACATCGTGGTCCACGCTTTTTTGGATGGTCGTGATGTTCCACCAAAGTCCGCGGCGCACTCGATCCAGGCTCTAAAGGATCACATTGGTCACCGTTCGCATATCCGCCTGGGCACCGTGTGTGGCCGATTTTTTGCCATGGATCGTGACCAACGGTGGGACCGAGTGGCTAAGGCTTACGATATGCTCACCCGAGGCGTGGCAGCGTACGAATCTGACTCTGGCCTGGCCGCGCTCCATGCAGCCTATGCTAGAGGGGAAACCGACGAATTTGTGGAACCCACCTTGATCGGTCGTTGGCAAGAGCATCTGATCGAAGACGACGATGTGGTCGTCTTCGGAAATTTCAGGGCAGACCGCGCCCGAGAACTCACAAGCGCCCTGGCACTTGATGAATTTGACGGCTTTGAGCGCGCCAAACGGCCTCGGCTCGTCAGCTTTGTTTGTCTAACCGAATATGCCGAGCGCTTTCGCTTGCCAGTTGCATTCCCGCCCATTCCGCTTGCGAATGGTCTTGGGGAGTATCTCGCTAGCCTGAACAAAAGGCAGCTCAGAATTGCAGAGACTGAGAAGTACGCGCACGTCACGTTTTTCTTCTCATGTGGGGAGGAAGCGCCCTTCGCAGGCGAGGAGCGAATGTTGGTGCCGTCGCCCGATGTGAAAACCTATGATTTGCTGCCGGCCATGAGCGCAAGAGAACTCACGACAAAATTGGTCGATGCTATCCACTCAAAAACCTACGACCTCATCGTTTGTAATTACGCGAACGGGGATATGGTGGGGCACACGGGTAACCTTTCAGCCGCGATCGAAGCGGTCGAATGCTTGGATGAGTGCATCGGTGCTGTGGTGGCTGCCATTCAGGACATTCAGGGGCAAGCCCTCATCACCGCCGATCATGGTAACTGTGAAGCCATGCTCGATGATGAGTCGGGTCAACCGCATACTGCACACACCTCTGAACTCGTACCGCTTTTCCACATCGGCGAGGGAACGTATGAAATTAGAGAAGCTGGTGTTCTTAGCGACATCGCACCCACATTGCTGCACCTTATGGGTCTTCCTGTTCCCGACGAGATGACTGGCCAGAACCTTTTGTCCGCTGCCGGCACGTCCCAACAACACGCGGTGTCCTAGCATTTGTTGCTCGCCCACCGCGTCATCATAGGTGCTGCGCTGATTTGGGCATTGACCGCGCTTGCCTCTGAAGAAGAGGAGGTTGAGCAAGAACTCGCTCAACTCAGAAAAGCACTGCAGTCGATTGAGACCGAGTGGAAAGCGTCGAGCGCCGCACTGTCTGACGAGGAGGCGGCCTTAGCGCGTGTTGATGGCTTGGTGGCATCCCAGGTCAAATCTCTTAGACGAGCAGAACGAAAGGCCCAGGAGACGAAAACGCAGATCGATCTGCTCACCGGCCACAAGAACGAACTCATCGAGCAACGTAACGCCCAATTAGTGGACGTCCAACACCATCTGAGAGCAGCCGCAAGAATGGGTGCAACCAGCCCGCTAAAAGTGATGCTGAATCAGGAGGATCCTAACAGCGTCGCTCGCGTCACAAGGTACTTCGGATATTTTGCCGAGGCTCGGATGAAACGGGTTAACGTTCTCGAGCAAACACTGAAGGATCTGGCCATCAGCGAGCAACAGTTGGCGATCGAAACCGACGAACTCAACGATCAACTGGTGATTGCCACCAAAGAACGCGACCGACTGAATTCCAAACGGCTCGAAGCGAGCGCCGTGGTTGCTCAGTACCGCGCGAGTTACAACAGCATCGATGCCCAGCGCATGCAACTCCAAGACAGTGAACGCGATCTCTTGGCCTTGCTGGATTCCCTTAGAAGGCAATTCTTTGATTTTGCCAAACCCTCTGAGGTCGTCCCTTTTGCCTCGCGCAAGGGCAATCTACCGCTGCCGCTAGACGGGAGACTGGTAACTGGGTTTGGAGATCTGAGGCCTGAAGGTCGGGTGAAGTGGACCGGCGTGCTAATCGAAGCTCCCCTTGGCACGCCCGTGAAAGCCATTCACTACGGTCGCGTTGTGTTTGCTGACTGGCTGCGAGGATTCGGCTTATTGATGATCGTCAGTCACGATCAAGGTTACATGAGCCTTTATGGACACAATCAAGTCCTACTGGTTGAACCTGGTGAATGGGTCCATCCCGGACAGATCATCGGTGAAACTGGCACCAGTGGCGGCCAACTGCTGCCAACCACCTATTTTGAACTTCGCGCAGCCGGTCAACCCATTGATCCTATGCTATGGTGTGCGGCCAGTAATTTAGGTCGACAAAAAGGCTAAACGTCACCCAATGACGAAAAACAAAGTGATTTCGGACTCATTCAAGAGCGACAGATACCCATGACGGCTTTCATTCAGCGATGCCTCTCGTTAACCCTGGTTTTAACTTCACTCATCTGCCCTCTGCTGGGTTCAGCCGAAGACGCTTCGCCGACCACTCAACCGGCGCAGGATGCACGGTTGCCGATCGAAGAACTTAGGGTTTTCGCCGAAGCCTTTGATCGAATCAGTCGTGCTTACGTTGAAGAGATCGACGACAAGGCGTTGTTAGAGAGGGCAATTAAAGGCCTTCTTTCCGAACTAGATCCTCACTCAGCATTTCTCGATGCGGATTCGTTCAACGACCTACAAGAAACAACCACCGGCAACTATGGCGGTCTCGGCATTGAAATCGGTCGCCAGGATGGCGTTATCAAAGTCGTGACCCCCATGGACGATACCCCCGCATCCCGAGCCGGTATTCTTCCGGGCGACCTTATCATCGAACTTGATGGTCAGACTGTTCGAAGTCTGGGCGTGAATCAGGCTGTCGATGTCATGCGAGGCGAGCCTGGCAGTGAAGTCACACTCACGGTTTTAAGGGAGGGAGAATCCCAACCCATTGAAGTGACTTTGGTTCGCGAAGTCATCAATGTCTCGAGCGTACGAAGCCGACTGCTGGAGCCAGGTTTTGGTTATCTTCGAATCGCGCAGTTCCAGGCTGATACGGGAGCAGAAGCAGGTGAAGCCATTACAAAGATGCATGATTTGACGCCGCTTAAAGGACTCGTGCTTGATCTTCGAAACAACCCAGGGGGCGTCTTACAGGCGGCCGTCGCGGTGTCTGATTTGTTTCTGAACCAAGGCACGATCGTCTACACCGAGGGACGCCTCGATCCAGCCAACATGGTTTACGAGGCGACGGGCCGAACGCTGATGCCCGATCTTCCCCTGGTCGTGTTGATTAACGAAGGCTCCGCATCCGCTTCGGAGATCGTTGCGGGCGCTTTGCAAGACCATCGTCGAGCGCTGTTGTTGGGCACTGCCACCTTCGGTAAAGGCTCTGTACAGACGGTGCTGCCGTTAACCAATGAGAAGGCCATCAAGCTGACGACGGCACTGTATTTCACACCCAATGGCCGATCCATTCAGGCAGAAGGTATCCAACCCGACTTGCGCGTCGAGCGCTCCACGGTAACCCGTGTTCGATCGAATCCTTTTGCGGTTCAAGAAAAGGATCTGCCAGGCCATCTGTCTGCCCCTGAAGGCACCCAATCAAGCGAGCAGTCGAAGTCTGAAATGAATGCCAAGGCGCAAGATAATCTAACTGGCTGGAATGAAGATTTTCAGCTCACCGAAGCGCTCAACTTGCTTAAGGGTCTGAACATTCTGAGTGCTGCATCAGCAATGCCAGCGACCGTTACCATACGAGATCAAGGGGATAGCGAATAAGGTCAAAAGGTTGGGGCAAAGCCGGGGGTGCTTGAAAGCGCCCTATACATCAAATTCCTGACAGAGTGAAACGGTTGCTTAGGCTGCAGCCAACCGAAGTGCTTCGCCTAGATCCAACGTGCCTTCATAAATAGCGCGTCCAGTGATCACACCTGCCAGCGGTCTCGCAGTATTGCTCGCGGGTAGCAGTTGCTTCACGTCCTCAAGGGTATGGATTCCGCCCGAGGCAATAATGGGGATATCAACTTTCGCTGCCAGCGCCATGGTTTCTAACACGTTTGTCCCGGCCATCATGCCGTCGCGATCAATATCGGTGTATACAATGCCGGCGACACCTGATTGCTCAAATCTTAACGCCAAGTCCTCCGCACGCTGATCCGTCACTTCCTTCCAGCCGCGGATAGCCACCCGCCCCTTCTCGGCATCGAGTCCAACGATAATTTGGCCCTTGAACTTCGCACATGCCTCATCAACGAAATCCGGCGCCTCGACGGCTCGTGTGCCCAGAATGACGTAATCAATCCCCACCGCAAGATAGCGCTCAATCGTCTCGAGTGAGCGAATGCCACCACCGACTTGGATGGTCAGAGCAGGATACGCAGCGCGGATGGCTCTGACGGTCTCGACACTACTGTCAACGCCAGAGAGCGCGCCATCTAGATCAACAATATGCAAGCGTTTGGCACCTGCATCGACCCATGCTTTCGCAAACAAAACGGGATCCTCGCTGTAAATCGTGCTCTCATCAAATCGACCGCGACGCAAATTAACCACGTTGCCATCCCTCAGATCGATGGCAGGGATCACCTCAAACACCTAGAGCGACCCTTTCGTTGAGGGCATTTGCTCTCCCATTCGAGGATCGGGTGTGATTGCCATCCTCAAAGCACGCCCAAAGGCTTTGAACACCGTTTCAATCTGGTGATGCGCGTTCTCGCCCCGGAGGTTATCGATGTGCAAGGTAACCAGCGCATGGTTGGTGAACCCTTGAAAAAATTCGTGGAACAAATCCACGTCAAAGTCGCCAACCGTTGCCCGAGTAAAGGGCACGTTGTAACAAAGACCGGGTCGACCGGACAAATCGATCACCACGCGAGACAACGCCTCATCCAGCGGCACATACGCATGCCCATATCGCGCGATACCTTTCTTGTCGCCCAGCGCTTGATTCACGGCTTGACCAAGCGTAATCCCTAAATCTTCCACCGTGTGATGGGCATCGATCTCCAAATCGCCTTTCGCATTAATGGTCAGATCGATGAGGCCATGCCGAGCGATCTGATCAAGCATGTGCTCGAGAAAGGCAAGCCCGGTTTGCATTTGACGCTCGCCGCGCCCGTCCAGGTTGACGGAAACTTCGATCTGCGTTTCTAGGGTCTCTCTTCTTACTGTCGCGGTTCTCAAGACTCCTCCCAATCCACTCAGAGTGCGGCGCCGTAAGGCAAATATCGGTTGTCCGAATGCTGCTTAATCCAACGCCTTAATTCCGGTTCAAACGCAGATTGCGATTTTAAGATCGCAACCAACGCAATAACGGAACTGCGCTTCCCTGCTTCCCAGCCCACCCACTGCTGCTCTGCCAAGGTGAAAAACCGAATCAGGCGCTCAAGCTCTGCCGGCGCCAGCGACTCGGCTTGCGACCAAGCACGCTTATCCTGCGTTGCCGTCCACGCTAAATCGGAGAAGTCTTGCGCGTTCAGGCCCTCAAGTGACTCTGGCGATGCGACTTCCACCGCGTCGAGCAAGACACGAATCGTGGCAGCGTCCAGGACGCTCGAGGACGCGGGCTTCCAAACACCAATACTCACGTTGATTTCACCGTTACTGCGCGACCGGAGTCGCAAGAAAGATTCAATGGAGCGGGCGACGAGATTCGAACTCGCGACAACCAGCTTGGGAAGCTGGGACTCTACCAACTGAGCTACACCCGCATCACATCATTTTGCCAGCAATTGCGCGTCCAGAAAACTGCCTAGACGACCAACGCGGCTTTCGCAGACGATGATTCATACCAGCGAACGATGATTCGAACTGATCCTCAGTGCCAGCGGTATCCACTACAGCAGCAGTTCGTCAATCGCCTCACCTAATCCGCCCAAATCATGAGCACAGCACCAAGGCAGACCAAGCCCATCCCCAACCACTCGTGCTGTTTTGCACGCTCCTTGAAAAGGAAATAACTAATCCCAAGACTGAAAACAAACTCAATTTGTCCCAGCGTTTTGACGTATGCGGCACGTTCTAGCGTAAATGCCGTAAACCAGCCAATCGATCCCAACACCCCGGTGACACCGATAAACAGCCCAAGACGCCATTTCTGAAACAACTGCTTGATTTCGCCTCTCTCTTTAAAGGAAACGAGCCCTAAGCAAAGACCTGTTTGCAGAATGACCATCAGGGCGAGCGTCATTGCGGCCGCAGACACCGCATCATTGAGACCGAGCGACAAACTCGCATCTCTAATGAGCAGCGAGGTAAGCGAAAACGCCAGCGCCGATGCGAGGCCATAAAAGACAGACCGATCGAGCGTGAGATGGAGTCGCTTTTCGGGATTCCACTGCAATGAGACGATGCCAACACTTGCGACCATAACGCCGAGCCAAGCCAAGCTCGATAACGCATCCTGAAAAAAAACACTGCCGATAACCGCCGTCATCATGATTTCTAATCGGATGAACGTAGAGCCAAGCGCAAAGTTTCTAAGACTGAACAGCCTCACTAGCAAGACGGTTGCAAGGACCTGCAGACAGCCCGCGAGAGCAATCGATAGACCGTAAGCCGGCGTCATCGATGCCTGATGAAAGGGAGGATCCAGCCAAAGTACATACGCGAGGACGACCGGTAACCCAAAAAGGTACCTCGCCAGCGTCGCAGTCAGCGCCGAGAGAGATTCGTGAAGATACTTTTGTCCAGCCGTTCGCACTGCCTGCATGGAGGCTGCGAGCAGCGTCCAAGCAATCCAATCGGTCATTGTGCGTCCCTTAGAACCATGGGTTGAGAGCGTGGCATGGGTGGCCCTAACAGAACGACACTGAGCGAGCGAACGTGAGAGGCATCTCGGCGCAGACGGGCGCACAAAGGTGAGCGTGTCGCCAAGGCAAGGACTGGATAGTCCTCACCAAGTCGACAACCATCATAAGACGTCTCGCTTAGAGCGCATCCATAATCGCTTCAGCTGAGCTCACTTCAAAAGCGCCACCCTTCTCCGCATTCAACTGAGTAATGACGCCATTGTCTGCGATGAGCGCATAACGTGAAGATCGTTGCCCGAGACCAAAGCCCGACCCGTCGAGTGTCAAACCCATGGCTGCGGTGAAATCGCCATTGCCATCACCCGCCATGATCAATTCCTCTGCATTTTGCCCGTCGCCCCAGGCCTTCATAACGAAGGCATCATTCACCGACAAACAAATAATCGCGTCGACGCCTTTCGCTTTAATTTTGTCTGCGTTGGCAACGAAACCTGGCAGATGGGCCGCGCTACAGGTTGGGGTAAAAGCCCCTGGCACTGCAAATATCACCACCTTTTTACCGGCTGAAAATTCCCCAATATTCAAATCCTCCGGACCCTTCTCGCCCATCACCTTGACTGCCACGCTGGGCAAAGCATCTCCTACACCTAAGGCCATTATCATCTCCATCAATGCTGGCTAAACGAAGAGGCTAGTCTCCAATGACCGCCCGGGAAGTTCAAGCTTAATGTGCACACACCCAACACAGGGCCATGATTTTGCACATCACCCACCGAGGTTGAGCGACGGATCGAGACACGGCGATTCCCGCCTCACCGCACTGACCTTTTTTACCTGGCATATTGGACTTATCTGATGACTGCGATTCAGGTTCGATTGACGAACGTTCTTTCTCGAGGGCTTCGATTCAATACGAGCATGACAAAGGTCTGATTCCGAGAGAGACAGAGATCGTAAAGGAAGGTTCTTGAGTGACATCATCCCGAGGCAGAACATTCAGCGCGCGGCCGGTAGGGACTGGCTCAATGCGAGCTTTCTCCGACAAAAGTCAAACTTTCGTCAGCACGGGGTCAATGCCGCGCGATCAAAGCTAGAGGTCCATGATCAAGTGACGCTCCTCATCGAAGGGTAGCGCAATGGGATCCATGCCTCGCGGATACATGACGGCGCCTTCAGGCGCATACTGAAGAATATAAGCCTTGCGGCACGACTCGGTTAGATTCGGACCCGTCCGATGTGGGGTGAGCGAAGAAAAAAGCACCACATCGCCAGGTTTAGCCTCGATGGCGATGGCTGCTTGCACGTCATCATCTTCACCAACACACTGATACCCTAGCGGCGTCTCCCAATGTTCTAGTGTTCCCAATCGGTGAGCACGTGGGATCACCCAAGGGCAACCATTGGCCTTCGTCGCGGGTGTCAACGGCACCCAACACGTCAAATACGCCTCCGGCTCGACGAACGTATAGCCATTGTCCTGATGCCAAGGAAATTCTTGATCCGTTTCGGGCTTCTTGTAGACCAATTGGTCCCAGTACAGCAACGAGGCCTCGCCGATTAAATCGTGACACAGCGCCTTAAACAAAGGATCTGAAGCGAAAGCACGAGCGGTATCCGAACGCTTGACGATGTGCGTCGTGAAGGTGATGTCATCGGCCCGATTGATCAGAAAATGACCGCCGAAACGCGACCTGAGTTCGGCTTCGCGCTCGGCCTCTAGCTGGTCCGCTTCCTCGATCAATGCATCGAGGCGCGATTTAGGGAGCACATCCTCTAGTAGAAGATAGCCCTCCTCAAAATATTGCGTCTGATCCTCGCGAGTCAGCCGTTGGCGCGTGGTTGGCGCTCGCCAGTCAAAACCCTTGGTCCGGGTATCAGGTCTCAAGGGGCAACACCTCCGCCTTTTGTAAGCTGGCTAATCCTTCAATGTCGGACGCAAGTCTCAAATCTTTCTCAGTCACTTGGTTGCCTGCATCATGGGTCGTTAGGGCGATATCGACCAAGTTATAGACATTACGCCAATCTGGATGGTGGTCGTGGTGCTCTGCAAGCTTTGCGACATCTGACATGAAGGCGAATGCATCTTGAAAATTCAAAAACCGCACCCGCATTCGTAACACTTGTTGCTCACGTTGAAAGCTCATTTCGCTATGCTGCCCCAGTTGTTTCACTCATTCTAATTCAGACCCCGCGTTAAGGCGCGCTCTATGATCCCAACGAGCTCGAGGCCTAAGCGCTACACCCATCAAGCACCTAAGCCGGCTGCCGCTACCACCCCCCCCATTTCAATCAGCCACGCAAATTCCATCAAGCACGCAAGAGACAGACACTATCATCCCATCAACAGGACACGCATCTTCCTCACGAGATGCGTTTAAGATATTGCCAAACTCTGGAGCGCACGATGGACGAAAGCATTCTCCGAGATCTAGCTCATTCAGCCGGTGTTGAGAGTCTATTGATCTCTCGGTTCTCCGATCGGCGAACCATTCTACTGGCAGACACCCAGCCAAGCGCCCATCCGGACGTATTCCCTGGCGTTCTGAGCCTTCTATTTGCGGCAGGTGAGAAACATCTGTTCGTCGAACGTTGGGATGCGATCAATCACATCGTCGAACCCGAATGGACACAACTCAGCAAATGGGACGAAGCCAAACTATCGGTCGAAACCTTGCTGGATATGACCGGCGGGATCGATCATGCATTTGCGAAGGTGGGCGATATTGGTCATTCGTTTCGTTTCGAGCCCTCGATCCTGAGTAAATTGACTGAAGTCCTGGAAACTCAGACCGGTCAACCCCTCACCCACTTGGTTTCCGATTGGCTAACGCGCCCGCTGGGCCTGCCGGAGAACGACTGCTCTGTCGAACCCGTCGATTCCCATCCCTCTTATCAACTCAACATCAGCGCAGAGAGTATCCACCAACTGGGAATCGCCATGCTCAAGGGCGAACTCTTCGATGGCAGCTACCTCATGGCGATGCGCGAACCTGCTGCTTCCACTCAAAAGCACTTTAGGCTGCTCTGGTGGAATCATCTGCCCGCTCTTCTGGAGGCGCTGGGTCAAACCCCTGTTCCCACCTCAGCCCCGAAGGACCTGTTAATTGCAACCGAAAACGGCCAAGTTTGCCTTGCCGTTTCCGGCGCACACGATCTGGTCGTCACGGCTGTGGGACATCCACGCGAGACCAATCGAGCGAGCGCACTCGAGCTTCTCGCAACACCAGAATTCTGGACAACTCTGGAACCAGAGGATCCCAAAACTTCGTCTGGCGAATAAGAGCACCTCCCCGTTGCGCTGCTTTGCCACATGGATACCCTGTGATAGCCTCGATCGATATCTTACGAGGGCACGCTATGGACCTTTCCTACGGCCAAGAATATGAAACGTTTCGAGAAGATGTTCGCAGCTTCATCGATCAGTACAAAGATCACCAACCGAAACCGGGTGCGGGGGCAAAGAGCCAAGAAATTCGCGATTGGCAAAAAATTCTTATAGAGAATGGCTACCACTCTCGCACGATTCCCAAGGCTTACGGAGGCTATGGCGCAGAACCTGACATACTGAAATCAAGGATCATCGCCGAAGAATTTAGCGCGGCTCAAATGAACACCGGCTTTGGTGGCCAGGGCATCAGTATGCTGACCCCGGTACTTCTTGAAATGGGCACGGAGGAGCAAAAACAGACGTTCATCAAGCCCACCATCCACGCCGACATGATTTGGTGCCAGGGCTATTCTGAACCTGGTGCGGGCAGCGATCTTGCAAGCTTAACCACAAAGGCTGTGCTTGACGGTGATGAGTGGGTCATCAATGGTCAAAAAATTTGGACCAGCACGGCCCACCTTGCAGACTGGATTTTCTGCCTAGTGAGAACCGAACCTGAAGCCCCCAAACATCAAGGCATCTCTTTCTTACTGTTCCGCATGGATACGCCAGGTATTGAAGTCAGGCCACTGGTGGATATGACCGGAAACGCAAACTTCAACGAAGTCTTTTTCACGGACGTCAGAGTGCCTAAGCACCAAATGGTGGGTCAGCGAGGGCAAGGCTGGCAGGTCGCGAACGCCATTTTGGGTCACGAGCGTGGCTCACTTGCGCCACCCGACGCTGCGATGACGAGATTGAATGGCGTCATCAAGCTCATGCAACAAGAGACCATCTCTGGGCAGCGAGTGATGGATAATCCAGTGTTTCGCGATCGGCTCATGAGACTGCAGGGCAGAGTTCTCGCTATGCAGTACAACGACATGCGTCTGCTCTCCGCCCAGATCAACAAGAACCAAGACGTTCGGCTTGCAGGCATGATCGTGAAATTGTTGGGCACTGAGCTTAGACATGAGATTGAATGCCTTGGCATTGATGTCATGGGGGAGATCGGCATCAGCTATGGTGACAATCCTCACCTGCGCGGCGGCGGCTCATGGCAGCACCAATACATGTTCTACTTAGGCTTAATCATCGGCGGCGGCACATCGCAGATTCAGAAGAACATCATCAGTGAGCGGGGACTGGGTATGCCCAAAGAACCAAAAGTTGCTGCTGCGGAGGCCTAAATGGAATTTGGATTATCTCAAGACCAGTTGTTGCTCCAAGACAGCGTCAAGAAATTTCTCTCAGCTGAAGTCCCGCTGGACGTTGTCAGAGGCATCGCCAAAGGCGAGCTGACTGATCAAACCGCTTGGGAGGGGATCACGCAAATGGGCCTCGCCGGACTTCTTATCCCGGAGGCACATGGCGGCGTTGGGCTGGGCATGCTGGACGCCGTCGTCGTCGCCGAGGCACTCGGTTACGCCCTCTGCCCGGGACCGTTTCTGAGTTCTGCAGTGATGGCTGCTCATTACCTGAATGAAGCGGGTGCTACGGATTTACTGTCCGGCATTGCCGCCGGCACAACACGTGTGGGCATCGCTTTTTCAGAGACAACGGGCGCAAGAGACAACACCCAAGTTGAGGCTTCCCAAGGCGCTCTCACAGGGACCGCCCTCTTTGCGCTTGACGCGGATGCCGATGGCTATTTAGTGGCTTTGAGTGATGGTAACGTTTTCTACGTCGAGGCCTCTGAGCTGAAGAGACAAACGCTGACCACTATCGATTGCACTCGGACGGTGTGCGAACTAAATTTCGATGGCGCGCCAGCAACACTGATTTCCAAGGATGAGGCCCTTCTCAAGCGAACGATCAATCTCGGCCGGGCCATTCAAGCAGCAGACACCCTAGGCGCGGCCCAATGTATGCTCGACCAGGCGGTGGCCTACTCGCTCGATCGAAAACAGTTCAACCGGGCCATTGGCTCTTTTCAAGCAGTGAAACACCTATGTGCAGAAATGGCTTCACAACTTGAGCCCTGCCGCGCCTTTGTCTGGTTTGCGGGTCACGCCTTTGACGAATCGGCAAAAGAAGCGGATTTGACGGCCTGTCACGCCAAGGCGCATTTGGCTGAAGTCGGTCAATTTGTTGCGAAAACCAGCACTGAAGTTCACGGTGGCATGGGCTTCACTGATCTCGTTGGTCTGCATTATTGGTTCAAGCGCGTGGGGTTCAACCGCCAACTGTTGGGCTCACCCGAGGGGGTGAGAGAGGAAGCCGCCTTGATTCAAAACTTCTAACCTTGAATCGGGGTGTCGCCTCAGTACAATGGCTTCCCAAATCATTGACCCCACGTGGACTGCAGGGCTCGTTTTAGTACGCCCGCGTCACGCCTATGACAAAACTGATTTCAAATTCTCTTCTTGGCAAGGCTTATGCCGTGATTCGCGTCATGGATTCTGGCGAGGGCATCAGTGAGGACAATCGGCCTCGAATTTTTGAACCCTTCTTCACCACGCGGGGCGGCGATCGAAGTCGCGGCTTAGGACTCAGCATGGTCCATGGGTTCGTTTTGCAGTCGGGCGGACACATCGATGTGCGGTCTGCGCCGGAGGTCGGCACCAGCGTTCAGATCTGGCTTCCCACGGCCTCGGCCGAAACAACACAAGTCGCATGAGGTCCCTATTGATACAAGTCAGGCAATGTCTTGGGCGAAGGCATATCAAAACTGGTAGCGTAAGCACACGCTTCGCCGCGTTGAGGGAGGCACTTTGTTTGGGCTCAGAGTTAGCGGGGCTCACGTGGACGTTGGCACCCCACCGTTTACTGAAGGTCGGTATCGGCTACCTGCTACTCAGTTTGAAACTCATGATGCTGGTTTCAAGCGCTTCGGCATCCAGTGAAAGGGTTTGCGTCGATCGAGAAGTCGAGGCGCTGCTGCGCATCGAGGAAAAAACTGTTTGCTCTCTGATTCCTGTGCCTCTCGATCACAATGACCCGAGTCAAGGGACCATCGAGCTGCGTGTTGTCACCCTGCCCGCAACCTCGAGGAATCCGAAGTCAGATCCGATGGTGTTCATCGCAGGTGGGCCTGGACAGTCAGCGGTGCGCACCGCGCCTTTTTTCCTCAACCCCCATCGAGCACTCAGAACCGATCGAGACTTCGTTTTTGTCGACCAACGGGGGACGGGCGGCTCGGCGTCTCTGGCTTGTGCATCAGATCTGGATGCACTTTTTTCTAAAGAACTCCAATGGTGGATGACACAAGAAACGGCCATCCAGGCGCAAAAAGATGCATTGGCCCAGTGCTTAACCAATCTCCCCTACTCGCCGAGGCACTTCACCACCAAAGCGGCGGTCATTGATCTTGCTATCGTTTTGGGGCAACTCGGCTACGACCAAGTCAACCTGTTTGGCGTTTCGTATGGTACGCGCATGGCACTGAGTTTTTTGCGAGATTATGAGGCCTTTGTACGCACCATGATCCTTGATGCGGTTGCGCCTCACGCCATGGTCATACCTGCTCAAGTTGTCAAAGATGCCCGAGCCTCACTTGAACAGGTGCTCGAAGCCTGTCGGCTCGATGCCGCGTGTAGCGCACGCTTTCCGAACATTCAAGAGAAGCTGACACTTGCCACCACCCGACTCGAAGGGGTGAGCGGCCTGATCTCAACAACCGACCCCTTGACCGGAGAGATCATCAACATCGCGACCTGGCCGGATATGCTCAGCAATATTCTGCGCGCCGGGCTTTATAGCCGAGAACTCATCAGGCTGTTTCCTTTGGCATTGGAGCGAGGAAGTGAGGGGGATTTCGGCCCGCTCGTTGCCATTGCGGCAATGTTGGCGCAAGAGTCACCCGACGATCTTTCACTTGGCATGATGGCCTCTGTGCTCTGCAGCGAGGACATGACCCGCCTCAGTGCAGCCGGCGACGCCTCAGAAGAGCGCAACCCCTTGCGAGACAGCATGGCCGAGATCTGCAGCTTTTGGCCTCACGACATAGCGCTAGACGCAGAGTTTGCACCCGTGATTTCGAGCGTTCCAACGCTGTTGCTCTCAGGTCGGTTTGACCCCATCACGCCACCGCACTACGCCGAATCAATTCGATCTGATTTATCTCAGTCGCAGCACATCGTGGTCGCGGGCGGCGCCCATGGAGTCTCAAGCCTCGGCTGTGTACCCAAGGTCGTGGAATCGTTCGTCAAAACGCCTGATCCAGGGGGCCTTGATGTCGCCTGCACGAGAGACATTCAGGTGGCACCTTTTTTCCTATCACCTGCGGGTGCCTACAGGCTGTCAGATGATTGAAGTGCAATCACTCAAAAAAGGCTTCGGGTCAATTCAAGCGGTCGCTGATGTGAGTTTTACCGCCAGACACGGTCGGGTCACCGGCTTACTCGGCCCCAACGGCGCGGGCAAATCAACGACGCTGAGAATGATCTATGGTCTCCTCAGACCCGATCAAGGTGAGGTGAACATCGACGGCGTCAACATTCACAATGCCCCTCTGGAAGCTAAATCACTGCTCGGCGTCCTACCCGACGGTCATGGCCTCTATGCCAGACTCACTGCCAGAGAGCACATGTTGTATTTCGGAGAACTCCACGGTCTTGATCGAGACACCCGAGAAACGAGGGCCCAAGCACTGATTGACCGACTGGATATGCAGTCCATTGCCGATCGACGGGTCGAAGGATTCTCCCAGGGTGAGCGCATGAAGGTTTGTCTCGGTAGAGCGCTTGTTCATGCACCCAGCAACATTGTGCTGGACGAACCCACCAATGGTCTCGATGTAGCCAGTACACGAAAGGTCCGAGAGATGATTAACCTTCTGAGAGACGAAGGTCTGACTGTCCTCTTTTCGAGCCACCTCATGCATGAAGTGGCACGGCTCTGTGATGACATCGTTATCATCAATGAGGGACGCGTGATCGCAGAGGGAACACCGGATGAGATTAGAGCGCAAGGGCAAAGTGACCAACTCGAAGATGCCTTCCTGAATCTTCTGGAAGCCCCGTTATGAATCGCATCTTCATCGTCGCTCGAAAAGAATTCAGAGACGGCATCCGCGATCGCAGAGCCCTCTTGTCCGCGTTCTTTTTTCCTTTGAGCGCGCCGCTGTTCATTTATTTCTTGCTCAACGCCGTCATCAATATGGCCCAGGTTGATGATTCGTTGGAGGTGCCAATTTTTGGCGCCAACGCAGCGCCGGGCCTGGTCAATCACTTGGTCGAGCGTGGGATAAAGTTGAGTCATCGGCAGCCGGAACCGTTATCCGCTATAAAGTCAGCGGTAGTGAACCAGACACTCGACTATGCGCTCATCATTCCAGCCGACTTTGAGAGTCAAATGGCAAGCTACCAACCGCCCGATTTGCTACTGGTCTTCGATTCGTCTCGGAACGATGTCGGCGCACAAGTCAAAAGACTTCGCGATACGCTTGCGGCTTACAACCAGGAGCTCGTCAGCCTACGACTCATCGCGCGTGGGGTATCACCAAAAATCACGGTTGGCGCCAGGCCACAGCCGATTGATGTGGCATCCGATCAAAAACGGACAGCCAACCTCATGAACTTCATCCCTCTTTACGTTTTGATGGCCGCGTTTGTGGCAGGGCTTGGTATCGCCATCGATGGGACTGCCGGAGAGCGAGAGCGCAAAAGCATCGAACCTTTGCTCATTAACCCCGTGCCTCAGACCCACTTCATTTTCGGTAAATGGCTCGCGTCCGGGAGCTTTGCGCTGTTGGGCATGCTTGGCACGCTGGTGTTGTGCATTGTTGCCATGTACTCGCTACCCATCGAACAAATTGGCCTTTCATTCAATATCGGTTTTGAGCAGGCCCTTGCTCTCCTAATCATCTGCCTGCCAGTTCCCTACATTGCCGCGGGCATGCAACTCCTCCTGGGGCTATTTGCGAAGAGTTTCAAGGACGCTCAGTCTTACATCGGGATATTGATTATCTTTCCAATGATCCCTGTGATTATTCGCCAGTTCATGCCCTTTGTGACCGAAACGTGGATGGCAAGCGTTCCCATCTTCTCTCAGAGCGTCCTCATGATGGATATCCTTGCAGGCTCGCCTTACACGGCGTTGAGACTCTTTTTGTCCATCGTTACAGGGTTCATCGCGAGTGCTGGGCTCTGCCTTCTTGCAGGGAAGTTACTGGCCAGCGAACGGATGATTCAAAGCTAGCGAGCATCCCGAGCGAACTTGTGAAACTGCTGCTCACCCGGTCCATTCAAATGATTGGTGGGCGTTTCTTTTTTCAAGGCGAAGCCATAGGCTGCTTTTACTTTTATTCTAGTAGTGTCATTCTGCGCAGCGCAGATTGAGGTTAGGGCGACGTCTCGCCCTCAGCCGACTTGAGTCGAGTATCGGTCTCACCGACTGTCCTCGATGTCGACGCGGGTTTAACCAAACTAGCTACCGATTGATTAGGATCGCCCTCTGAGGCCACGGTTTGCGTCTCCACCAGAGGTGCATCTCGAACGCCTGCCAACTCATCCCAACGCACGTGAGGCTGATTAGGTATAGCAACGTCACGCGCGGATGGCGGTGGCTGATTGTCACGCACTGTCAGCGCTTGCTCCCCTCGAGGGGCGGTGGATGGTGCACCCTCGGCCTCGGGGTTATTTCGTTCAGGGGCAGTCAAACCAAGATAAGTGAGCACCATGATGAGCGAAATTGCGGCGCCGAGCCCATATTGCATTCGATCCGACATATGACTTCTCCCTACTTGCACAGGCCGATCTCCCTCGCCCAACGGGATGATCAAAGCCTCCCGCGCTAGCGTCTCCCGTGCGTGACTAACTTTTCTTGGAGGCGTCTCCCATCCGATGACCCAGATTTGGGTCTACAGAGCCTCGACGCCCCCAGAAGAAATCGCTATGTTAACGCCCTCGGGCATCAAACGTGAGCGGGCCTGAATCGCACCGCCAATCCCAGCCACCCGGTTCATCGTCAGCCCCTGTAACGTCGAGTTAGTGACCACCGGTTTGTCGTGTTGTCTTGACGCAGCCATTAAATTCAACAAAACAAAAGAGCGAGGCCGCCTTATATGCGCATCGATACCGCAACCTCATTCTGGAAGGCGACCAACTTGGGTCAGCTCAGCACCCGAGGGATCCTCGATCAGGATTACCTCCCCGCGCACCTTGGCGTGATCATGATGGAACACGGGTTAAATGGCGTGATCGCTGCTCAAGATCCAAGGCGAAATTCTGATCAGGTGGCTTGGCTCGCTTGGATGGAATCAAGCCCGGAAGTCTTAGGCGCTCTGCTCTTTGCAAGCCACGAGCCACCCGTCGAACTCAGCCAATGGGCCCAAACTTACAAAAAGCTTAAGGGGGTTCGCGTGTGGTTGCCGGACGGAGATGAGCGCTTCGAGGCTTTGAGTGTGCTCCGCGAGACCACCCAGACGCTCGATCTCACGCTCGAGATTGGTTTTAGCTTCGAGCATTGGCAGGCGATTGTATCTGGCTTGATCCAGCATCCTATGGGGCGAGTGATTTTGTGCCCGACCCTCGATCCCACGCCACCCTTCGTGACATCCGAATTCCACCAGCACATCCGTGATATTAATGCCACCCAACTCGAGAACGTTTGGCTCAAGCTCGACCATCTCGATGCGCTCACGCACACAGAATCCAGCGGTTCAACATGGGAAGATTCCGACGATCATTGGCTCGATGCGAGTGACGCCGTCAACTGGGTGGCTCATTGTCTTGAGCATTGGGGCCCAGACCGGCTGCTCTGGGGTTCAACATGGCCTCTCCTCACAGAGCGGCTAACCTACGACGAGACCATGGATGTCTTGGACACCACGCTTCAAAACCAACCCGAGTCCTTCAAAGCCAGGATTCTCGGGGCCAATGCGGTCAATGCCTATGGGCTATTACCATGAGTCGTGTGGGTTTGCTTAACCCCGGCGCCATGGGCGCTTCTATTGGCGCGCAGCTTGTCGCTACGAATCACGAAGTGCTCTGGTGGCCCCAAGGGCGAGGTCAAGCAACATCAAAACGAGCCGAGCAAGCTGGCCTCAGAGCCTCCACGGTTCGAGAAGACTGGCAATCTGCAGATTACATCGTGAGTATTTGTCCTCCGGATGCCGCTGAATCGGTGACCCAATTCGTCTTGGATCTCGAGTATCGAGGGACCTTTGTTGAGGCCAACGCCATTTCTCCAATGCGCAGCATCGCGTTGGCCCATCGCCTACACGCAGCAGGCATCCGCTGTCTTGACGCGAGTGTGATTGGTGGTCCCGTATGGCCAGGCCAGGGACCATCAATCTCGACGATTGCGTGCGCGGGACACGGTGCAGAGGCCTTTGCGTCGCTTTTCGCATCAAGCGGTTTTGATGCTCGCGTCGTCTCGGACCAGGTCGGCGACGCTTCGTCATTGAAAATGGTCTTTGCTGCACTGACAAAAGGGAGCACGGCGCTCATCGCGGAAATCCTCCACGTGGCCGAGCAATTAGGCGTGCGCTCTGAGCTTGAGACGCTGTGGGGTGAAAAAGCCACCGCAACCCGGCATCAACAAGTCATCACCAACGCTGCCAAAGCTTGGCGCTTTGCCGGGGAGATGGACGAAATCAGCGAGACTTTTACGCAAGCTGGTGCCCAAGGCGGGTTTCACCAAAGTGCGGCTCACGTATTCCGGCGCCTGCAAGCGCACAAAGATTGGACCGAGGCACCGGATATCGCGATGCTCCTAGAAAGCTTGGCAGGGGCATCTAAAGCAGAGAATTAACCGCATCAACGTGAAGCGCCAAGCCCTTGGAGTTGGTTCACCCTTGGGCACAGCCTTGGGTTGTGCCGGGGAGCCTCGCGAACCCCTTAATGCTAGCTTCTGGCAACGGCCACCATTTCGGCTACCTGAGTAAACTTCACCCGAGGTTTACCTTTGGCCTCGCCTCTAGCGACTTCTTCGTCGTCTATTTTTTTCCACTCGGCAAACGTGATGGCATCAGGCTGGCGGCTCAACACAAGGTCAGCCAAGGCGTCTCGACTCTGCGTGGGCTCGAAGTGTCGACCCGCCGCGAGATCCTCAATCATGAGATTCACTGTTTCCTGAGCGCAGGTTTTATTCGTTCCAATAACGCCACTCGGACCCCGCTTAATCCAACCCGCTGTGTATAGCCCAATGGCCTGCGCACCCGATGCGTCAACCACTCGACCGCCTTCATTCGCAATCGTGCCCCAGCTATCGTTGAAGGGCACGTCAGGAAGTGGCTTGCCGCGATAGCCGACGGACCGAAACACGAGACCCGCTGGGATCACTTCCTCTTCAGAGGTCGCCACAGCCTTGATGGAACCACTCTCTTCGACAAGCTTATTCTTGACCAATTTACAGGCCGTGACGCGTCCACCCTCACCTTCAAGCTCCGAGGGTGACACCAAGAATCGAATATGGAGTTGCCTTTTCTTGCCCGTCAGCGACCGGCTCGCGTATTCCTGAACCGTATCCACATTCTTCTGAGCGTTCTTGTCGCCACTGGCTTCCAACGCTTGTTGGCTCGCAGCATCTAGCGCGGCCTCGCTTTCCATGACCACCACATCGGCGTCTTCAAACTCACCCATTTCTTTAATTTCTGGTGGTGTGAAGGCCGCCTGCGCGGGACCTCGACGACCAAGAATATAGACATTCTTCACTTGGCTTGCCTTTAACGCCTCTAACGCATGCTCGGCAATATCAGTGACCGCCAATTCCTCCGTGGTTTTGCAGAGAATGCGCGCCACGTCCATGGCGACGTTACCCATGCCCACAACGGCAACACTTTCCTGCGTCAGATCGAATTTAAGATCAGCAAAATCTGGGTGACCGTTGTACCACGCGACAAATTCAGTGGCGGAGTGACTGCCTTCTAAATCTTCTCCTGGGATACCTAAATTGCGATCAAATGGACTTCCCGTTGTAAACATCACCTGATGGTAGTGCGCCTTCAAGTCATCCATATGGATGTGAGTGCCATACTCGACGTTACCGAAAAATCGAAACCCAGGATGCGCAGCGCTTTTCTCATAAGCGCGCGTGACGCTCTTATCCTTTTGATGATCGGGCGCGACCCCCGCACGCACCAATCCATACGGCGTCGGCAAACGATCAAACATATCCATTTCAACCGATAAGTCGCTCTGCTTGAGCAGGTTGCTGACGGTATAAAAGCCCGATGGGCCCGAGCCAATGATCGCGACTCGCAATGGATTTTCTGGGGTACCAACTGCCGCCATAACTCACCTCGATAAACGTTTTGCCCGGAGACCATAGCAGAATCATAGACCCCAAAACAGACGATTGACCCTGTGCTCTGTGTTTTTTTACAAGAAGCAACGCAGTGACCAACCCCCCGCTATAATAGGCCCACTCACCCCACGCTGACGTTGGAGGGCTTGTGCTCAAACGACTCCTCATAGCCATACTGGTTCTCATTTCACTTGTCTTTGGTGGACTGGTTGTCCTTCTCGATGACCCAGAACAATTTCGACCAGACATCGAGCGTTTTGCAGAGACCCAGCTCGGTTTCCCAGTACGTTTTGGAAGACTCAGTTGGGCATGGCAGCCTGACTTTGCCCTGGCCATTGCCGAACTCGAGGTACAGCCCGATTCAGGCGATCTGAAAACACTCACGTCAGAGGAGATCAAGCTCAAGTTATCGCTATGGCCCATGCTGACCAGCCAGTCGCTCCGTATTCAATCCATTCAACTCATAGGAACCACGATCGCGCTGAACGAGACGGCCGAGCGCGAAGAGGACGTTGATGGCGGTGAGACTGATGTGGCGTCAGGCGACATGTCCTGGGTTAATGATCTTGAAACTGTGGCGCAGGATATCCGAGAAGGCCTCACGCAATTACAAGTCGACGAACTCTCCATCGAGCGTTTGCTGATCATTGGGGCATCTGCGAGCCGCGAGCGCATCGATATTGAAGCGTTCAACCTGACAACCGATTCATCAGGTCTCAAGATGAGGAGTGAAGGCGGACTGAGTCGGACGGAAGAGGATCAAACCAGACGTTTCGAGGGCCAGCTTGTGCTCGACCTCCTTTTGTCCGATGACGACCCCACCCTACTGAGGTTTTCGCTTGGCGCGGACGGGCAGGTCAGCGATTCAACTGGCGCCAGAGCACAACCTGTTGCGCTTGATTTGGACTCTGAATGGCGAGGCAAGACAAAAACTTTGAATATCAAGAAGCTGCATCTAGCATCCATGGGGCTCACGTTTGATGTACAAGGCACCCTCAGTCCTGACGCCACCTTGGCGATCGCCGAACAACCTTTCGATGTCTCAGCCAAAATCTCAGTCAACACGCAACCCGAAGCAGGCGCGCTGCTTGAGTCGCTTGGGTTAGAGGCACTTCCCTTTTCGGACCTCACCGCCAGCCTTGTGGCTAACCAGGTTGATGGACGCCTTCAGGCAACCGTTGCTAACGGCACGATCGATGGCATCAAATGGTCCGCCAATGGCACGCTGGATCAGTCATTGCAGCGGGTAACGATCTATGCAGAGATGACCAAGCTGGACCTCGATGCGCTGGCTGGGGAGGAAGCACCCGGTAGCGACCAAGCGTCGACGGACTGGGACGAGCCGCTGTGGTCCGATGAGATTTTTGACGCGCTTCAACTTTCGGCCACTCTTTCCATTGGTGAGATCATCTATAGCGAGCTTCCGATCACCGAAAACTCAATCAAGATTGCTACCAGCGCAGAAGAATTAACGGTGAACTTTGAAGGCCGTCTTCTCGGCGGCGAACTGAAGGCTGCCAGCGTTGCACACAAAAACAGCTCCGAGGCCAACCCCTTTAGGTGGCAGGCGACCCGCATTGACCTCAATCAGTTGCTCACGCCACTTACTCCCGGACGTTTCAGCGGTGAAGGCGAGTACCAATTCAAAGGATCAACCATGCGGCAACTTTTAGGTTCCCTGAAAGGGCAATCGGCCTTTGAATTGCGTGAGGCCGAATTCGATATGACGGCCATCAAATCTGCGCTTTCGACTCTGGATGGGCTTATCAATACGCAAAGTGGCGCCGAAACTTGGCCCGATCGCGCGCAATTCGACCAAGCCACTGGGCGCCATGAAGCGACCTTGGGCCTCGCGTCGGGTCAAACCTTCAACGTCGATCTCGCCAACATTCATCTCTCTGGAAAGGGCGGAGTCAATCTCCCAGAGGGCAAAGCGAACCTGCTGCTCGATCTCAAAGTCGATGAAACCACGACACCGCCGCTGCCCATTTCAGGGCCGATAACGAAGGTGAGTTGGCCCATCAAGTGTGACGGCGACCTTGATGACGAGATCACTGAGCTCTGCGCGCCGGATCAGGACCGAGCCAAACAGTTGGCTGGCGAAATTCTCAAGGCAAAAGTTCAGGACAAAGGCCGACAACTCTTGGAAGGATTGATCAAAGGCGACACCAAAAGTTCAATCAAAAATTTATTGAAGTGGTAGCACTGATTTGAAACCCTTTTCTGACCGAGTGCTCGCTTGGTTTGATCAATATGGCCGGCACGATCTGCCCTGGCAGACACCGGACAATCCTTACCGAGTCTGGCTGTCTGAAATAATGCTTCAGCAAACGCAAGTTCAGACGGTGATTCCCTACTTTCTAAATTTTGTCGAACGCTTTCCGACGGTTGAAGCGCTCGCTCAAGCACCACTCGACCAGGTGCTTGCCGCTTGGACCGGGCTGGGCTACTACGCGAGGGCGCGAAACCTTCATCGCGCGGCTCAAATCATCTGCCAAATGAACGACGGGTTCCCAAAAACCCAAGCAGACTGGGCGGCATTGCCGGGCATTGGTCGATCGACCGCTTCGGCCATCAGCGCCATCTGTTTTGGTGAGCGCGCGGCAATCTTAGATGGCAATGTGAAGCGCGTCTTGGCCCGATTTCTGGCCGAGCCCGATTGGCCTGGCTCAGCAGCGGTTCAAAATCGTCTTTGGAGCCAAGCAGAGGCGCTGCTACCTAACGCACGCTTGGGTGATTACACCCAGGCGATGATGGATTTAGGCGCCACTATTTGCACCCGAACGCGGCCTCAGTGCGACCACTGCCCGCTCCGCTCAGACTGCCAAGCACTCAGCAAGGACCTCGTGTCGCAGTTACCCAAACCCAAACCCAAGAGGTCGAGGCCGATCAAGCATATCTGGATGCTCATTGCGCAAGCGCAGAGCGGCGCTTGTTTTTTGGAGCAGCGTCCACTTAAGGGCATCTGGGGTGGACTTCATAGCTTCCCAGAGTATTCATCACTCGAGGCCCTCGAAAATGATCTTCCTCTGGGCGCCCGACGAGCAGAACTAACGCCATTCAAACATGGATTCACACATTACGAGTTGATCATTCACCCACTGCGCGCCATCAGCGATCACTGGAAGCGAGATTTGCACAACGCATCCGGCGTCTGGATTGAACCGAACCAGCCCATTGACGTGGGACTGAGTAAACCGGCCGTGTTTTTACTGAACCAAGTCTTCGAGGCTAGAAACGAACTCTCGGCCGCATCAGACTAGGCATGGCATAATCGTTTCTTTCCGCAGCGCCTTACGCTTATGACTCGAACTGTATTTTGTAAACGCCTTAAGAAAGCGCTGCCCGGACTCGCTGCGCCCCCCTTCCCTGGTTCAAAGGGCCAGGAGATCTTTGAGAACGTTTCCCAATCAGCCTGGGATGAATGGCAGTCTCACCAGACGATGTTGATTAATGAGAAGCACCTCAACATGATGGATAAAGCGGCTCGCAAGTACCTGACGGAACAGAGGGACCGATTTTTTGAAGGTGAGCAGGTGGATCACGCCGAGGGCTACTTGGCGCCCGATGCCTCCGAGGACTGAGACCTCGAATCAAACGCGTGGCTTTTATTGCGAACCTGAAAAACTCAAACCCGAACCCTTTCCACCTTTGGCTAGAAAGCGATCAGATGCCTTCAATCGATTGCAACCTAAGCTTCAATCGAGCTTTTGCATCCATCCATTGTTCACAACGAAAAGTCCCCACACAGTGGATGTTCAGCATACTTAAGCCATTCAAGTCTTTGGTTAAAAATGCGACTCAAGGCTCGCTTCGAGCCTACAGCACGTACCGATCATTTGCTGCGCGAACGGTTAAATCGCTGATGACGATGCCCCAGGGTTGATCCATGGCAT